>JBAIYS010000004.1 GCA_036763105.1 Peptococcaceae bacterium 1198_IL3148
TTGAATTTCCTCAACTGAGCGGCAGCCTTTCGCCAGTTCCTTCGCTAATGAAGAAGAGTTTCGCATAAAATGATCATCCTCCCTTGTTGGTAAGTTTAACCATTTACACGAAACTCTTTACATTCTCCCACAAGATACCAAAACGGTTATCAGCCCCTGTATTTTAATTATTATTTTTTCCGAACTGGCACCCAAACCTCGCTATAAGCATAATCCTTTTTATGTTCATCCATTTTAGTAAAAGAAAAAGCAGGGGCATTGATTACTTCGTAATTGGAAGAAGGAAGCCATTCCGAATATATCCTTGCCATTGTTTGTTGTAACGTAGAAGGAAATGGTCCTTCATTTGGAAATACTGCCCAAGTATAGGCTGGGACAGGTACTTTGTCTAACCGATCGCTTACTTGATCTTTAGTCGTTAAAACACCTATCAAGTGCGTTAAATCTCCTTCTTCTTTTAAGAAATTAGCATCGGCATCATAAGAAGCATTGACAATCTCATAAGGCGCTATATTTTGCAAAGAATGCATCTCTTCTTTTTGTTCGTCAGTTATGCTTTGGGCAAGCTTTACAATCTCGTTATTAACACCTTCAAATTGCATAGGGACACGTTTACTTACACCAACTAAATTAAAGGCTGGTTTGTCTTCAATTCTAAATTCCATAGGAATTCCTCCCTTAACGGTTATTATAAATGAAAGCTTGGGAAACGATTTGCTGATTCCTTTTTTTATTACATCTGAGGGTAAAAAACCACCCCATTTTTTAAATGCTCGTGTAAAGCCGTCTATGGACTGGTAACCATATTTAAAAGCAACATCCGTTACCTTTTCTCCATTTAATAAATCCTTATTTGCTTCCGACAATTTTCTGTTTTTGATATATTCACTAAGAGTCAACCCTGAAAGATAAAAGAATATCTTTCTAAAGTGATAGTCAGAAACCCCAGCATATTGAGAAATTATTTCAAGGGATAGGTCATCGGTTAAATGATCTTCAATATAGTCAATCACATGATTTAGTTCCTTTAGCATTATTTCACCCCGTTTCACATTTACATAATACCAAAGCTACTTTAACGATGCTCGACTTTTTTAACTTAAAAATATCGAATCGTTGCCTACAAGGTTTGTTTGAAATATTGCCTTAAATTATGAACAAATTCAAGAATGAATGATAAGAATCATTCTCACAGCAGACCGCCCCATAAATGAGTTTAAAGATATCGTTACTTCAATAGTTAAAGAGGGGCAGGGAAAAGGAGAGTTTAAAACCGATATCCCTGTGGAAATAATTGTTGAAATGTTTAAAGGGTCACTTAAAACCGCTATGACAAGTAAAGCGGATATTCCCTTCCTCTTTAAGAGCGATAATTACTTTTACCCCAATAACCTTTGATATTTAGTGAACCTATTTCAAAAGATAATAATAAGGTGTTTATTAAGATCTAACACTTTGCCTAAACAAGAGAAAGGTAGCCTCAGTGAAGGCTACCTTTCTCAGATATATTTTTGCAATACTGTCATTAGTATTCTTCGCCACTTTAAATTGTGCCACTGCCAGTTGCATTTGGTTTATAAATTTTTAATTGAATTCGCTACCATGTCAGTAGAACTCGCGATGGCGTTTATTTTTGTTACCGTTTGTTTAACATGCTTTTTATCTACGGCAGCGATGGCATATGATTTATGGCATCCTCTTTAGTTTCGTGAACAGTGCCCCAGGGATGCTCGGGGGGCGCATAAATAGAGTATAATTTAAGCGGTTTAGAACCAGTATTGATTAGATTATGCCATTTACCAGCGGGTATAAATATTGCGTAGTTATCATATACTCTTCTTTGAAAATCTAAATTATATCTACTATCTCCCATCATAACAAGGCCTTCACCTTGCTCAATGCGTATAAACTGATCAACGTCGGTATGAAGTTCTAAACCGATGTCTTCTCCAACATCGATGCTCATCAAGGTAAGCTGCAGGTATCCCCCTGTCCATAAAGCAGTACGAAAAGTATTATTTTGTAGAGTGGCCTTCTCAATATTAACTACAAAGGGGCGTGCCCCATAATCCCTCAACGGAATATACTGTTGCAAATTTTTTTTGCAGTAGGGACATTTATAGGATATATTGCTCACTCCTTTCTCATTACTCTTAATAGTCTTAAATAATGATTCGCCTCACGCAATACATGGTCTGCCAATAGTGGAGGAATAATGGATTTAATTTCACATTTTAAGATACCTTCTGTGGAGGCTCTTTTAAAATCCCTAATTCTCTTGGTAGAATCTAAACTATTTTGGACAATTTGCCGTTCAGCCGTTTCAATACATTCTTCCACTAACCTTTCAAATCTCTCTGCAAAAGTTTCAGCGGTTTCTTTAAGTTGTTCCTCAGTTGGGTCCAACATTCCATCAATAAATTGGGCATGCTCTGCCATTATATTATTCCAGAAGTTAAGCTCTTCACATAGAGTTGTGTCTGGCAGTTCTCTATCTTGGAGGGATTCTAATAATTCTCGGTAATATTCTGCTTCACGGGTATCGTGCTCTAACATTTCGTGATATAAGGTAATAAATATCTCACAATCTAACGCCAGATCTAATAGTCTGTTTTGAAATGCAATTACTTCTAAAAGCAGATTATATGATCGATCATTTAAAGTACTTACCTCGTTCTCTAGCCATTCTCCATAATCACAATTGGGATTACTTACTAAATCAAGTTCAGCCTTGGTGATACCGATGTTAAGACTTGCTCCTGTTAACCTGGAGTTTACTTGCTCTGCTCTTAAAGTATAAGGCGTAACGATTTCGTTTGATCTAATTGCATCTTCAGATATAACCCCGTTAGCATAGCGTACAGTTTCTTCCAAAAGTTGTTCAAAACTATGTTTTAACACATTAGCTTCCTCAATCAAGTCAGCTTCAACTGGTTGTAAATTGGTTTGTATAAAAAATAAATGTTCCTTCATGATTCTTTGAAAAAAAAGATTTATTTCTAGTGAAACTCTAATAAATTCTTGTCTTGATAACAAAAAAGTTCACTCCTTTCAATACTATTTAATATATAATATTAAGAAAGAGGAAAAATGTACCTACTTTAGCACAACATTTGTTTATGTATGAAATTGCGTATATGAACAGGGTATAATATGGGTGTATTTTATCGGACAAGGTAAATTAATAACTATTATAGGAGAAAACGAAAATGAGATTTTTAATAGGTATTGTAGCAGGTTTCTTTGGTGGACTTGTTGGTATTGGTGGCGGAGTAATCATGATTCCGCTCATGGTTGGTGTTCTTAAAATGAATCAGCACATGGCCCATGGTACCAGCTTGGTGGCAGTGGTTTTCACAGGTATATCCGGGGCGATTACATATTCAATAAATGGTTCTGTTGATTTATTGGCTGCAGTAATTTTGGCGTCTACGGCAATTTTTACTGCCCGTGCCGGGGCCAAATTTGCTAATGCTCTTCCCGAATGGAAGCTTAAAAGGTATTTTGGTGGCTTTTTAATTTTTATGGCGGTGCTGCTACTTATTAAACCTTATTTGCCTCAGGCAGATGAAACTGTCGTTGGCTGGTTAAAGATACTGATCTTTTTATTGGCAGGCGGCTTTACTGGTTTTCTTTCTGGTATGATGGGAGTGGGAGGTGGCACCATAATGGTACCTGCAATGGTGCTGCTTGCAGGTTTTACCCAGTACACAGCCCAAGGATCCTCTCTTCTCGCCATGGTTCCGGTTGGAATAGTTGGAGCCTATACACATTGGAGTTTAGGAAATGTCAGCACTAACATTTTACCTGGCCTGATTTTAGGCATTCTTGTGGGTTCATATCTTGGCGGTTCCTTTGCTCATATGTTACCTGAAGTGGCTTTGCGGGTGATATTTGCAGTTGTACTGGTTAGAACAGGGGTGAAAAATTTGAGAACACCCAAGCCCGAACCCGAAGAGCAAGCTCAATAATTTAACATTAGATTGCCAGTACTTTGATAAGGAGCGTACTTTCATGAAAATCATTGCCCGTATCCGTACAGATTTCCCAACCAAGTTTGGTATTCCTCGTCAAAGTGGCATCATCGAGGCCTTGAAAGCGGTGATCGTGTTTGAGCCGGAATACCGCAATTCTGACGCTCTGCGCGGACTGGAAGAATTCTCGCACATCTGGCTCATCTGGGGATTCTCCGAAGCGAAGCGCGACAAATGGTCTCCGACGGTGCGACCTCCGCGTCTGGGCGGTAACAGGCGGATGGGGGTTTTTGCCACTCGTTCGCCCTTCCGTCCCAATGCCATTGGACTTTCCTCTGTTAAACTGGACTGCATTGAGATGCATCCCGACCTAGGCCCGGTGTTGCACGTTTTGGGAGCAGACCTGATGGATAACACTCCCATCTACGACATTAAGCCTTACCTTCCCTTTACCGACAGTCATCCGGATGCAGTGGGTGGGTTCGCCGACCCGCTCAAGGACTATGGACTGGAGGTGGACTTCCCTGAACAATGGCTCCGGCTTATTCCCGAGGAACAGCATCAAGCACTACTAGGTGTACTGGCTCATGACCCAAGGCCGTCATATCAGAACGACCCTAAGCGCATCTATGGCCTAAGGTTTGGGAAATTCGACATCAGGTTCACGGTGCAGGGCACCGTGCTTTCCGTTTGCGCCGTTGTGCCACTCTAGTATTGGGTTATAAGTAAATCCATTTTATGCTTTATTAATATTACCAGGGTTATATGCCTTGGAAGCAATAATCTTGTTTTACAGGAACAAAAAATTTGATTGTTTAATAATTAATTAATAATTTTATTAATACAGTTAAGGTTTATTCATGGTAATATATAAACTATAATTAAGAAAAATAAAAAAATATCCAGCATAGAAATAAAAATATTTTTAACATAGCATCCTTAGGAATAGCCTGGTGAAGCCAGGAGATGATAAAGGAGGTTTCAGAAATGAAACAAGAAAGACAAAAGTTTTATATTTGCAAGCACTGTGGTAATATTATCGGGCTGATCAACAATGCAGGGGTCCCTTTAATTTGTTGTGGGGAAGAAATGACCGAGCTGGTGGCTAACACAACCGATGCTGCAGCTGAAAAGCATGTACCTGTTATTACCGTTGAAGGAAATAAAGTAACTATCGACATTGGTTCAGCACCCCATCCAATGACAGAGCAACACAATATCAGTTGGGTATATATTCAGACTGAAAAAGGTGGCCAACGTAAAACACTTATGGCAAATGATGAGCCCACAGTTGAGTTTGCCCTTACAGATGATGATAAATTGGAAATTGCCTTTGCTTACTGCAATCTTCATGGACTTTGGAAAGCGGATTTAGCATAGGCAGAACTGAAGTCAAAGAGGGTTGCGCCATGAGGAAATTCGTATGCGCTAAGGCGCATCGAAAGCCGACTTAAACGATTGAAAAAGGTGATAATTTATTTCCTAAGGATATAAATTATCACCTTTTATTTTCTTTTGCAAAAAAGGGATAACCCTGTAAGTACCGAAAAGAATACTAGGAGATTTTAATAAAAGGGTGATTACATGAGAAAAATAGCGATGATAGTGTTATTAGCAGTTTTAATAACCACTGCTGGTTGTGGTGCTAAAGCAGGAGAAAATGTACAAAATGTAACCTCGGAAGAGGTAATAACGCAAAAGCAGCATCAAGTAACTATTGTGGCCAAGGAAGAAAACCTTAAGAACGAGTTTATCGAAGTGAAACTAAGAATACCACAAATTAGCGATATGCAAAATGAAGCCGCCCAAAAGCAGCTTAATAACCAATTTAACTCGGTGTACCAACTGAGGGATTCCATGCAAAAGGAAGCAGAACAAACTGCCGAAGATCTAAAACAAAGTGGTTTTCCCTTTAGGCCCTATGAATTGATTGCCGATTATGATATTTCTTATAATCAGCAAGGTATTTTAAGCTTGACCACAACTGTGTACACATATACCGGTGGTGCCCATGGTGGAACGGCCAAAACAACTTATAACGTGGACATAAATTCCGGAGAGCAAATTTCCCTCAAATCTATGTTTAAAGAGGGGGTTAATTATAAAGACTTAATTAACCAAGAAATTAGTAATCAAATTGCCAAAGAACCTGAAATTTATTTTTCTGGTGATATGGGCTTTAAAACCATTGCCGATGATCAAAATTTCTATATAACGGAAGGTAAAATTGTTGTCTATTTTTCACAGTATGAAATTGCACCCTATGCATCGGGAATTCCCGAATTCGAGCTGCAACTAAGTCAGTTTAAAGACAGCTTAAAACCTGAATATCAGGCGATTTAACCAAAGTGGCAAGGAATTAATTTTTAATAAAGATAGTTCAGTCAATGTAAAGGAAGGTAATAGATGTTCGCAGAAAATGAAAACATTACAAGAATAGCCCTAGATGATAAAGAATTTATACTAATTGGTACTGCCCATGTATCAAAGCGTAGTGCTGAATTGGTAAAGGAAGTTATTGAATATGAAAAGCCAGATTCTGTTTGCATAGAATTGGACGAACAACGCTATAAGACAGTAACCGAAGGAAACAAGTGGCAAGATACAGATATTTTTAAGATTATTAAAGAAAAAAAGGCCACGCTGCTATTAATTAATCTTGTGATGTCTTCATTTCAAAAGCGGATAGCAAAACAATTCGGTATTAATGCTGGACAAGAAATGATTCAGGGGATTAATTCAGCCAAAGAAATTGGTGCTAACTTGGTACTGGCCGACAGAAATATTCAAATAACCTTTGCTCGTATTTGGCATAGTGTAGGTTTTTGGGGAAAAGTAAAGCTCATGGTAGAAATCATTTTTAGTATTTTTAACGATGAAAGCATTACCGAAGAGGAATTGGAGAAACTGAAATCCCAAGATATGCTTAACTCAATACTTAATGATTTTACAAAATCCTTTCCTAAATTAAAGACCCCTTTAGTTGATGAGCGGGACCAATATTTAGCACAAAAGATCAGAGAGGCCCCAGGAAACAAAATTGTTGCTGTTCTGGGAGCGGCCCATGTTCCTGGTATTAAAGAAGAAATTAAAAAGGACCATGATTTAAGCCAGTTATCGCAAGTGCCTGTTAAATCAAATGCAACCAAAATCATTGGCTGGTCAATTCCCATCCTGATTATAGCGCTTATCGCTTACACCTTTATTACCAATCCCACAGTGGGTGCCCAGCAATCAATAAGTTGGGTGTTATGGACTGGTTCGCTGGCAGCCCTCGGCACTGCCATTGCCTTTGGACATCCCCTTGCTATACTTACCGCTTTTTTGGTGGCACCAATAACTACCCTACACCCTTTAATAGCGGCAGGGTGGTTTGCCGGGCTCGCCCAAGCCTATATTCGACGCCCCAGCGTAAGGGATTTTGAAAACCTGGCGGAGGATATTTTTAGTATTAAAGGCTTTTGGAATAACAAGGTGACCAGAATTTTGCTTATCGTTACGTTGGCAAACGTAGGCGGCTCAATAGGCACATTTATTGGTGGCGCCGATGTAATTCGTTTATTTATTGAAAACCTCTAGCAAAAAGCTAACAAGCTCTGGTATATAGAGCTTGTTAGCTTTTTTAATAGTTGTAATATATAGATATTTATAACTAATTAATTACACCGTTTTACAATAAATCTAGAAGGAAAAAGAAAACGCTTATGGAATATGCTATAAAATGAGAAAATTTGTATTATTAATTACTGGCTAAAGAAAATAACTAGAGGAAGGTAGATATAATAAAAAATGTGTAAGGAATTAATTGCACATGTGCGCAAGAAAGATGATGGCAGTTGGGCAACTCCTCATAAATTATCAGATCATTTAGAAAACACAGCTAAATTAGCAGAAATATATGCATCTAAATTCCAATCCGGAGCATGGGGAAAAGCAATTGGTTTAGCTCATGATGCTGGTAAAGGCAGGTTGATGTGGCAAAAATATCTGCAACTAAAAAGTGGCTATGATGAAGAGGCACATCTGGAAGGTAAAAAAGGTAAAGTTCCGCATGCTATACATGGTGCTGAATTAGCAGAGCGTTTGTATGGCAAAGGGATAGGAAGAATAATGAGCTACTGTATTGCTGGTCATCATACAGGACTACCGGATTGGTCCAGTTCAGAAGGGGCAGGACAAGGGTCGCTCCAATTCCAGAAAAGCCAAGTTAAAGATCTGGCAGATATAGATCCAACTATTATTAATAGTATCCGACAAGCAAAACCAACTTCTCCTCCATGGAAATTTGATAGAGGGTTAGATTTAGCTTTATGGATAAGAATGCTATATTCAAGTCTGGTGGATGCAGACTTTTTAGACACCGAACAGTATATGGATAGCGATAAAGCACTTATTAGAGGCGGTTATTGCTCCATGTCGGAACTGCTAGATCGATTTAACATGTTTAGAAAGCGGCTAGATGAGAAATCTGATGATACAAAAGTAAATAAAATCAGAAGGAATATTCAAGCTAAGTGTGTGCAAATGGCCAAAGAGGATCAAGGGGTCTTTTCACTTTCAGTACCAACTGGGGGTGGAAAAACATTATCCAGCCTTGCTTTTGCCCTTGAACATGCCAAAGTGCACCAACTTAAGCGCATTATCTATGTGATACCATACACCAGTATCATTGAACAAAATGCTGATGTTTTTCGTTCGGTGCTGGGAGAAAATCAAGTTGTCGAACACCATGCAAGTATAGATGAGGATGATATTAGCACCAAATTACGATTGGCTGCGGAAAATTGGGATGCCCCAGTAATTGTGACCACTTCTGTACAATTTTTTGAGTCGTTATTCGCAGCAAAACCTAGTCGTTGTCGCAAGTTACATAATATTGTGGGTTCTGTGATTATATTAGATGAAGCCCAATTAGTTCCGATCGAATTCCTAGCACCAATTCTTGAAACAATGCAATTACTAGTTGACCACTATCATGTGACTTTTGTAATTTCTACCGCAACCCAACCTGCATTTAAAGAGCGTGTTGTTGATGGGCAACCATTTAAAGGGTTAAAAAATATCAAAGAGATTATGGGTGATGAAGAAGAAGTTAAATTACTTTATCAATCACTAATTCGTTATCAAGTGCAATTCCCCAAGGATTCCCAAACCATATCAAGTTGGGAGCAAATTTCCGAAGAGTTAATACATTATGAACAAGTACTATGTATTGTTTCTGATCGAAAAAGCTGTCGCGAATTACACAAGTTGATGCCTAAAGGGACATATCATCTATCTGCTCTGATGTGTGGACAGCATCGCAGTGAAATAATCGAAGAAATCAAACAAAGGTTAAAGAGCGGTGAGCCGGTTCGGGTAATTAGCACGCAACTTGTTGAGGCCGGGGTGGATTTGGATTTTCCGGTAGTATATAGGGCCCTTGCTGGTCTAGATTCCATTGCACAAGCCGCGGGCCGTTGTAATAGAGAAGGCAAATTGTCCGAACTGGGCAAAGTAGTCGTTTTTAATCCCCCTAGAAAAGCACCCCAGGGAATTCTTCGTAAAGCTGCAGACACTACCAGTAGCATGGTTTTGTCAAATGATAAGGATCCATTAGGATATGATTATTTTGAGCCATATTTTGCTGAGTTGTATTGGAAGGCTAATTCATTGGATACTTACGAAATTGTTTCTCTGTTAAGTCCCCAAGATGACTGTAGTATTTATTTTCGCACTGCTGCTAAAAAATTTAAGATTATTGATGACACTATGCAAAAAACAATTTTTGTTCGCTACGGAGAAGGAGAAAAGCTTATCGATTTATTACACTCAATGGGACCTGATCGTTGGTTATTAAGAAAATTACAGAGATATACAGTCAACGTTTATAACCATGAATTTAATGAATTAAGGCATCGTGGCGCTATAGAAGAAGTATATCCCCAGATTTTTGCCTTATCATCAAATCTGGATTATTCAGAGGAAGTTGGCCTTATCATTGAAGAAACCGTGTATGATCCAGAGCAATTTATTTTCTAGAAAGGAGTTGTTAAGAAGTGCATAATTGGTGTTTGGAAGTATGGGGTGACTATGCCTGTTTTACTCGTCCAGAGATGAAAGTTGAACGCGTAAGCTATGATGTAATCACTCCATCCGCAGCCAGAGCAATTTTCGAGTCAATTCTATGGAAGCCTGCAATTCGCTGGAATATCACGAAAATAGAAGTGCTTAACCCAATCAAATGGATTTCTGTCCGCAGAAATGAGGTTGGTAAAGTAATGCCTATTCCTACAGCAAAACAAATGACAGGTGCGCTTGGAGCCCCGATGGGCATTTTCATCGAAGATGAACGTCAGCAACGGGCTGGGCTTTTTTTAAGAGATGTCAGGTACCGTATTCACGGGTATTTTGACTTTTTATCACCTCAACAACGAAAGAATAACCGTTCAATGCACCCAGTAGTTTGGGCAGACAAATATGAGAGTAATGATGTTTTAAGGCTAGATGAAACTGAGGCAAAATACGCGGCTATGTTTGAACGGCGAGCAAAAAAGGGTCAATGTTTCCACAGACCCTATTTGGGTTGTCGAGAATTCGCCTGTGATTTTCGGTTAATTAAGAATCCAGATAAAGAACCAGCGAAGACAATCAGTGATACGCGGGACTTAGGATTTATGTTGTATGATATGGATTTTGAACGTGACGAAAGAGAACCAATCCCTTTGTTTTTCCGTGCCCAAATGGATAAAGGGGTTGTGAATACCGACCGAAGGGTGGTGGAGGTGAGAGGATGATCTTACTCGCCTTGAAAGAGTACTATGATCGAAAGGCGGCTGAAGGTTTAATAGCACAGGATGGTTGGATAAAAGGAGGAATAGACTTTCTAATAGAGCTTGACTATGAAGGAACTCCACTAAATGTTATTGATTTACGAGAGCCTGTTGGAAGAAAGAAAATTCCACATCCATTTGATCTACCTAACATTGGTAATCAGGCATTGAAACATTCTAATAGTGGCAAAGACGCTAATTTGCTTTGGGATAATTCAGGATTTGTCTTCGGATTGGGTGATAAAGGAAATATAAGGCTTCAGAGCATGATTGAAGCAATTGACAAATGGATTGGTCAAACAACTGATATAGGTGTTAACGCAGTACGCAATTTTCTTCAAAAAGGTTTAGAGAATAGAGACCATTTTAATCCAGTTCTAAATCATTCTGAATATGGTGAGTTATTTAAAGAGGGCAAAGTAAAAGTTAGTTTTAGAGTGCTTCAAACAGATTATAAAATAATTTTTAATTCTCCAACTGTGGTAAATGCGTTGAAAAAAATGATTAATCAAAATGCACCAGATTCAGTGGTCGGAACATGTCTAGTTACAGGAGAAGAAAAGGTCGCCATTGAAGCGACACATCCGGTTACTAAAGGGGTTTGGGGAGCACAGACTGCGGGGGCATGTATTGTAAGCTTTAATAAAGATGCTTTTAATTCTTATGCCAAAACACAAAGCTACAATGCTCCTATTAGCAAAGTTGTAGCTTCCCAATATGGCAAAGCCCTTAATGCTTTACTTGATTCGTCAAGACAGTGTATACATATCGGCGATGCATCAACGGTTTTCTGGTCAAAGAAAGAGTCTGCTTTTGAATCCGATTTTTCCTTCTTTTTTAAAGAACCAGAAAAAGATAACCCAGACGCGGGAACTGAAAGAATAAAGGCTTTATTTGATTCGGTCAATACAGGATCTTATATGGAAGACGATGGAGATGATCAATTTTATATTCTAGGGCTGGCACCCAATGCTGCACGAATATCTATTCGTTTTTGGCAAGTGGGTACAATATCTGAGTTTGCCTCTCGCATAAGACAGTATTTCGATGACTTTACCATAGTTAAATCACAAAATGAACCAGAATATTACTCGATTTGGCGTATTTTGGTTAATATTGCCACTCAGGACAAAAGTGAAAACATTCCTCCTAATCTTGCTGGTGATTTTATGCGCTCAATCCTGAATGGTACACCCTACCCAACTACATTAATGCAGGCTGTCCTTCGACGTATTCGTAGCGATACTGAAAAAAGAGTAAAGCCTGTTCGTGCAGCCCTGATTAAAGCATATTTAAATCGCTATTATCGGTTTTATCCAAATAAAAATTATAAGGAGGTAAGGATGGAGTTGGATGCAAGTCAAACATCGGTTGGTTATCAATTAGGAAGGTTATTTGCTGCCCTGGAGAAAATACAAGAAGAGGCAAATCCTGGCATAAATGCTACCATTAGAGAACGCTTTTATGGGTCGGCCTGTGCGGCACCGGTAACTGTCTATCCCAATTTACTGCGACTTAAAAATCATCATTTGGCTAAAATTGAAAACAAAGGACGGGTGGTAAATTTTGAGCGTTTATTGGGTGAAATTATGGGTAATCTAAACGGTTTTCCTGCACACCTTAATTTACATGAACAAGGGCTCTTTGCAATTGGGTATTATCATCAGAGACAAGATTTTTTTGCCACAAAAAACAATGACTAGTTAAAAGAATAATAAATAATTAAGAAAGGGTGTAAAACTTATGGGAAATATTGAAAAACGTTATGATTTTATTATTTTGTTTGATGTTAAAGATGGCAACCCTAACGGTGATCCTGATGCAGGAAATTTACCACGGATTGATGCAGAAACTGGGCATGGGCTGATAACCGATGTTTGTTTGAAAAGGAAGGTAAGAAATTATATAGGGCTAAAAATGTCTGAACAACCCCCATATGGAATTTTTGTTAAAGAAAAAGCTATATTAAACAATACTATTGAACAAGCATACATTAGCTTAAACATTAATTTAAACGAACCTCCAACTGACCCGGCAGATGGGAAAAAACGAAATAAAGTTGGCCAGGGTCAAGGCAAAGAAATAGATCGTGCTAAGCAGTTCATGTGTCAGAACTTTTTTGACATAAGAACCTTTGGGGCAGTTTTAACAACAGGCGCAAACGCTGGCCAAGTTCGTGGTCCTGTACAGCTCACCTTTGGGCGCTCAATAGACCCAATTGTTTCGCTTGAGCATAGTATTACACGAATGGCTGTGACCACAGCAACGGAAGCGGAAAAACAAGGCGGTGATAATCGAACAATGGGTCGAAAATTTACTGTCCCTTACGGACTTTATCGCGCCCATGGTTTTGTTTCTGCACCACTGGCCAATCAGACTGGCTTTTCTGAAAATGATCTAGAACTCTTATGGGAAGCGTTGGAAAATATGTTTGAACATGATCGTTCAGCTGCTCGTGGACTTATGGGAACAAGAAAACTAATAATTTTTGAGCACTCGTCAAAGATGGGAGATATCTCTGTACAGAAACTCTTTGATGCCGTTACAGTTAATCGAATAGATGCAAATAAACCAGCTAGAGATTTTAGTGACTACATTGTATCAATAGACAAAGAAGAGATTCCCCCAAGCGTAAAGTTAATTGAGAGATAAAATATATGGAGAAACGTCACTTAGAAGAAGACTATCTTCTTCTTTCTGGAATCCAACATATGGCATTTTGCGAGCGGCAATGGGCACTTATTCATATTGAACAAGCCTGGGCAGAAAATGCCCGCACAATGGAAGGAAAGTACCTCCATGAGCGGGCCGATAATCCCTTTGAAAATGAAACTCGTAAAGACGTCAGGGTGGTTAGGGCGATGCCAGTGGTAAGCAAAAAACTTGGTCTTCGTGGTGTAGCAGATATTGTTGAATTTTACAGAACAGGCGATGTATTGGAAGAAGTTACAGTGCGTCTAAAAAATCGAAAAGGTTGGTGGCGTCCGTGCCCTGTGGAATACAAACGGGGACGCCCTAAACGGGACGATCGTGATGCGGTACAACTTTGCGCCCAAGCGATGGCATTGGAGGAAATGTTGGGGGTGAAGATTGAATTTGGGTTTCTATATTACGCTCAAACAAAACGTAGGGTAGAAATAGCCATTAACCAACAATTACGCACACGTGTTGAAGAACTTTCAAGCAAGATGCATCAGATGTTCGCAGACGGGAAGACACCTAAAGCCCAAAAAGGTAAACATTGTTCTCTATGTTCATTAAAAGAAATATGTCAACCCAGTCTCACCATTCGTCATCGTTCAGTTAAGGAGTATTTGGCTCAAATGGTTGATTTGGAGGTGAAGGATTATTGAGAAAACTTCTAAACACCCTTTATGTAACCATGCCAAATGCGTACTTAGCTCGTGACGGAGAAAATGTGTTAATTAAAATTGACAATGAGATTAGGTTTCGTATTCCAGTGCATAATTTGGAGGGGATAGTTTGTTTTGGTTTTGCTGGAGCAAGTCCCGGGCTGATGCATTTATGTTGTGAAAGGGGCGTGACACTTTCTTTCTTAACAGAGTACGGGAAATTCAAAGGGCGTGTAACCGGTAAAGTATCTGGCAATATTCTTTTGAGAAAAAATCAGTATCGCTGGACGGAAAATGAGATCATTACGCTTAGAATGGCAACCCGCTTTATTTCAGCTAAAATTATGAACAGCAGAGCAGTATTGCATCGTGCAGTGCGGGACCACCCCCAAGTTGTCGATACAACGCTACTTACCGATACGATGAAGAATTTAGCTAGTTTGGCAAAGCAATTACAAAAAGTAAAAGATCTACATACTCTAAGAGGGGTGGAGGGACAAGCTGCATACTTGTATTTTTCTGCTTTTAACCAGCTAATACTTAGCCAGAAAGAAGACTTCAGTATGAGTGAAAGAAATCGCCGTCCACCATTAGATCGAATAAATTGTTTGTTATCCTTTTTGTATACTTTGCTAACCCACGAGGTTGTGGCTGCACTTGAAAGTATTGGTCTTGACCCGCAGGCAGGTTTTTTACATCGGGATAGGCCTGGAAGACCAAGCCTTGCACTCGATGTAATGGAAGAATTAAGGCCCCATTTTGCAGATAGGCTTGCAGCGACACTTATAAACCGTAATCAAATTAACGCCAATGGATTTGTCGTTAAAGAAAATGGTGCAGTTATAATGGATGAAAAAACAAGAAAGGAAGTGCTTGTAGCCTGGCAAAAACGCAAGCAAGAAGAGATAATTCACCCTTTTTTAGAAGAAAAAGTTCCATTGGGGCTTGTACCTTACATTCAGGCTATGCTATTAGCCAGACATGTTAGGGGAGATATTGAAGACTACCCGCCGTTTTTCTGGAAATGAGGTGTTTGTTATGATGGTACTGATAACTTACGATGTTAATGTAACCACTGCCGCAGGTAAGAAACGTTTGCGCCAAGTTGCTAAACAATGTCAAAATTTTGGGCAAAGGGTACAAAATTCAGTATTTGAATGCCTAGTTGATCCAACACAATTTACCGATCTTAAACATCGTTTAGAAAGCATAGTAAATCCAGAAACCGATAGCTTGCGTTATTATTTTCTTGGGTCTAGTTGGAAAAGACGTGTTGAGCATTATGGAAATAAAGAAATTTATGATCCTGAAGGCATCCTTATAATTGATGCGAACCCATAGCTCTCATTAATTACCGTGTGCTTTCGCACTGCTGATATAATAAAGGGTAGCTGTGTTTTTGGTTCTACAATTCTAATAAAAAAGACATACCTAAAATAGTTTCGCAAAAGCAGTGCCTATAAAGCCTTTGTTAACAACGTTTTTTACTTTGACTGTCGCACCCCATGCGGGTGCGTGGATTGAAACCCGCTACCGATTGAGGCGGACAAAGAAGTAGGCTGTCGCACCCCATGCGGGTGCGTGGATTGAAACTTCTACCTGCATGTCAGTCGATACGCGGCGATACAGTCGCACCCCATGCGGGTGCGTGGATTGAAACTGTTAATTCTGCGCTTGTTAATCCATCAATATAGTCGCACCCCATGCGGGTGCGTGGATTGAAACCAACTAGGATTCCAATTGCCGTAACAACTGCAGGTCGCACCCCATGCGGGTGCGTGGATTGAAACATAGAGAGCTTTGTAGTCAGTTTCTGGTACCGGGTCGCACCCCATGCGGGTGCGTGGATTGAAACGTGGAAGTGGCCGGCCGTTTTACAGCTGCTAGGGTCGCACCCCATGCGGGTGCGTGGATTGAAACACCGAAACGGCAGGACACCAGCTTAAATATAACTGTCGCACCCCATGCGGGTGCGTGGATTGAAACCATTTATTAAAGGCCGGGCTAAGACCTTCGAAGAACGTCGCACCCCATGCGGGTGCGTGGATTGAAACCAGCATTATAAGGTTTAGCTGCCCGCCGGTTACGTCGCACCCCATGCGGGTGCGTGGATTGAAACTATTGTATTAAGACAAATAACTACCTATAATAGTGTCGCACCCCATGCGGGTGCGTGGATTGAAACAAGTGTAGTGTCCTGTACTGTCCCGCTAGAAGCTTGTCGCACCCCATGCGGGTGCGTGGATTGAAACATGCTTAGCCTGGTTAATAAAACATTCGGTCGTGTCGCACCCCATGCGGGTGCGTGGATTGAAACACTAGCTATGTGCGCCAATTGTTGCTCTACAGTGGTCGCACCCCATGCGGGTGCGTGGATTGAAACATCAGGTACCCTGGTTTCGTCTAGTATATAAACGTCGCACCCCATGCGGGTGCGTGGATTGAAACACACACAATCACAATTCAAGTCAGTGATAATGATGGTCGCACCCCATGCGGGTGCGTGGATTGAAACACCTGTACTGATAGTTCTAGTTATTGGTACATGACCGTCGCACCCCATGCGGGTGCGTGGATTGAAACCACCGCCACCGGATCTGACAGTATCTGAATGGGCGTCGCACCCCATGCGGGTGCGTGGATTGAAACTCGGTTATTGTCATTTGTTGCGTATATACTAGAGCGTCGCACCCCATGCGGGTGCGTGGATTGAAACACCAGTGTTTTTATTTAAGTGGTAGCATATCCAGTCGCACCCCATGCGGGTGCGTGGATTGAAACTGATATACTTCTTAGACCAAACACTCAGCCAGGATTGTCGCACCCCATGCGGGTGCGTGGATTGAAACACTCACAAATCGTAGCGGTACCATAGTGTTACCGTCGCACCCCATGCGGGTGCGTGGATTGAAACTCTCCCAAAGTATGTCCAAGGTGCTCATGTTCTCAAGTCGCACCCCATGTGGGGAAAGAATATCTTTGAAAACGTCAACATAGTTTTGTTTGGGTTTACTAGAAGCTGAAGTCATACAATCGGCCTTGTAACCCTGATGGAGTTTTGCTTTTGATAACTTTTGTTAACGGTCTCAAAGGCGCAGTAAAGTCTTTCTATACCCTCTATCAATATATTTTCCGGATGTGTTGCGAAACTTAGGCGGAATTCCTTGTTTTCATTGGGAAGTGTGTAAAAGGCTTCGCCGGGAACAAAGAAGACGCCTTTTTTTATTGCTTGCTGTAATAGCTTGGAGGTAGTCATAAAGTTTTCTAGTCTGCACCAAATATAAAAGCCACCCTCTGGCACTGTAAACTGCAGCTGGTTACCAAAGTGGTCTTTAATGGCGGTAATCATAGCATCTCTTCTTTTTTTATACTCTTGCCTTACAAGTGAAAGGTGGTCTTCTAAAAGTCCAGCATCTAGATACAATTGAATCAGTAGTTGTGAAAAGTTGCTGCTGTGAAGATCAATATACTGTTTTTCTAAAGCCAGGCGCTGAATTAAAGCCGGGTGTCCGGCAATATAACCCAGACGCAGACCGGGAGAAAGGATTTTTGAAAAGGTTCCCATATATATAACCACGTCATAATTGTCCAAAGACTTAAGGGCTAATGGGGGTTTTTCACCATAGTATAAATCTCCATAGGGGTCATCCTCAACAACAACTAAACGGTGCCGAGACGCCAAATTTAACAATTGGTGTCGGTCATACTCAGATAAAACACTGCCAGTGGGATTTTGAAAGGTAGGGATTGTATAAAACATTTTGGGGCGGTAGCGGATTAAGTAATCTTCCAAAATCTCCAATGGAAAGCTGTCTGCAACCGGCAACACTAATATTTTGGCACCAATTGCTTGAAAAATTTGAATGGCACCGATATAAGTTGGTGATTCCACAATGACATAATCACCAGGTTCTAACATAACCTTGCTAATTAAATATAATCCTTGTTGTGATCCTGAAAGGATCATTGTTTTGTCCCAGGTGCTATTAATACCTTTTGTTTTGAGCAAACTGGCAATTGAATGGCGTAATGGTGTATAGCCTTCGGTGGGAATATAACCAAAATCCGAAAGGTCCACTTGATCTATGTGTTTGGCCAGTAGGTTCTTAAAAGTGTTAATAGGATATAAAGTTGGGTCAGGCATACCGGTGGCTAAGGATATTAATTCACCAGAGCCAGTGGTTGATACCATTTCTTTTAATATTGAGGACATGGGATTTTGGGGGTAAGGAACAAATAATTGAGACCACGGTACCCGGGGTGAGATGCTATGGTTTGCAGTAATATCATTAACATAGGTTCCACTGCCCACTTTAGTAACTACTAATTCCTGTTGTTCTAACCACCGATAAGCATTTATTGCGGTGGTTCGACTAATGTTAAAAAGGGAAACAAGCTCGCGCTCTGGGGGTAATTTGGTTCCCGGCATCAGCGAGCGATCAATAATTTTATCTTTAATTGATTTTGCAATTTGTAAATATAGTGGCTCTTTACTGGTTGCAGATAATTTGCTGCTATGCAGATATTTGGATATATCCATTTATCAAAAACCCCCTATAATAATAGCCAATTAATTTATTATTATAGAAATTGGATATTTACGATATTTTTCCTGCAGGGTAATATGTTAAAAACAATAATTAGTTGGGTGGTTAGCAAATGAATCAAGTTAGATTATCTTTGGCAACTGATGAATGTTCAAAAATGTTAGAAGTGCGCCAGTCAATTCGAGATACTATACCGGTAATGTTGGGAGTAATACCCTTTGGAATTACCTGTGGCATTATGGGCAATACCGCTGGATTAACTAATCTAGAGACCATAATGATGTCTTTACTAGTGTTTGCCGGAGCATCGCAATTTGTTGCTATTACAATGTTGAGTGCGGGTATTACCGGTTGGGGCATTATTATTTTAACTACGTTGTTAATAAATTTAAGACACTTAATCATGGGAGCCTCTTTAGCACCTTATATGATGAAATTGCCCGTTCGCTTACAGGCTATATTGTCCTTCGGTTTGGTGGATGAATCCTATGCCCTTACAGCCAGTCGGATTAATAGTTCTGGTTATAGTGCCTATTATCAACTTGCTTGCAGTGTAGTTCTATACATAGCCTGGGCAATAAGCACCACTATTGGTGTGATAGCTGGAAGCTATATTAATGATCCCCTTCAGTGGGGGTTAGATATTGCCATGCCGGCTACTTTTTTAGTTTTATTGATGCCGCGCCTAGTGGATAAACAAAGTGTAGTTGTGTGTGTTATTGCTGCCGTTACTGCTGTTTTGGGGGCGCTGTATTTGCCTGGAAAATGGTATATCATTTTAGCATGCCTTTTGGGCACTGTTATAGGTGGTATGATGGAGAGGGGAGAGGCTAATGACCATGCGGAGTGAAGTGTTATTAATTATACTTGGTATGGCTGCGGTAACATACTTTACTAGGTTTGGTTGTTTAGTATTGTTTCGTTATACCGGGATACCGGCAGGTTTAAATAGGTGGCTAAAGCACATTCCCACAGCGATATTAACAGCTTTAATTGTGCCCAGTTTGTTGTTGCCAAAGGGCTACTTGGATATAACCATTCATAACCATTACTTGATAGCCGGTATTCTAGCTGCTTTAATTGCCTATAAGAGTAGAAGCATTACTGCAACGGTAGGACTAGGCATAATGGCTATGGTATCATTAAACTGGTTGTTTAATTAAATTGTATAGAATACAGGGGGTGCTAAGATGATAAATAAACATAATATTGCCATATTTTTGGGTGTGTTATTGATGATGGCCGCGGTTAGCTTTTTTTCAACCGTTGGCACTGACAGTGTGGTTAAAGGTCAGTTTGCAATTAATAATATAGATAACGCTGTGGGAGAGGCCATTAAGGATCAGGGAAATGGCTATGCCGATGGTGAGTGTATTGCCGAAGGCCATATCATTCTGGACATAGAAGATAAGGGTGAATGGGTTAAAGTTTATACAATCTCCAGTGTGGGCTGGTTTGGCTTTGAAAACGGTGTCTTTACTAAGATCAGTGGCAGTGGGGCAATTCCAACAGTGATCACATTTTCTATAAACAAAGATGGTGAATACTCATTGCATGAATATAAAGTGCCTATGGATGGAGCGGGTTATTTAGAATCAATCAAAAAGATGTTTCCCCGTAAACTACACAATAGTGTACTTAATGCCCAGGATTATTATGCAGATCTAGCAAAGCAGCAGGAAGCCCAGGCAACAGAGTACTTAAAAGTTATCGGCAGAACAGCCAAGGTTAGTGCAGATCATGTGGAAAAGCAATTGGCAAATATTAATGTAGAAGCTTCCAATAAGCTATTTGCAGAGTTTACTAAGTATGATTCGCTACTTAATAATTGTCCCTATTGGTTGGGAACTAAAGAAATGGTTGAGAACGGAGTTAGATATATTTATGAAACGGCACAGCGTAAATCAGAGGATGGTTATGATATTATTACTTTTAAAAAATCCAAAGAAGATGGAACCGTTGTGGAGGAAAGGTGCTATAAAATAGTGGGGAATGAAATCCAACTTATAAAATAAGGCTTACAATAAGGGGTTAACCCTTACGCAAGCCTTTGGGATAAAAGTTTTTTACCGTTCCCTTTACCTCTTTGCCCCAGCCAAGGCTAAAGCCTGCCATTGTCACCACTATCCAACCTCTGTCGTCGTCGGCTGGCAGGGTTTCACCCTTTATATATTTTTTCCACAAGTCTTCCTCCATTGAAAGATCAAAAGTATTTTTAATCTCCTGTTGCTTTAAGGCCATAGCCAATGCATGGTTTGGTTCAAAGCGATTTTTCTTTAATGTGCCCAAGTGCAGGCCACTGCGGACAATTTTTAACCCGACTAACGGTGGACAATCGTTGGGCAAAGCATAAAGTTGATCTTTAAAGGCAATAATTGGTTGGTCAATGGTTATATTTAAAAACTTAGTCTCAAATTCTTGGTAGAATTTTATTTGCTCTTTAGTGGCATTGGCTGTGGCTGGTTTTCCCTGCCATGTGGGGGTTGCGCCGGTTTTGAGCATTTTAGCCACAAAATGACCTTCACCCTTTAGCCTATGGGGCCACAGCCGTGCTGTATTAACAATTGTTTCGGTATGGTGTTTTGTCCATTGAACCATTCCTGGTTCAATGCCAAAATTTTTCTCTATTGGTAACAACTTAAAATCTGGGTGCCTTTCTAAGAAGGCTTCAATACTTTGCTCGTTTTCCTCAGGAGAAAATGTGCAAGTAGAATAAACCAAAATACCGCCTTCTTTTAGCATTAGGTAAGCAGATTCTAAAATATCCCTTTGCATGCTGGCGCAGTGACTGACATAGTCACAGTTCCAGTACTGCATGGCTTCTGGGTCCTTGCGGAACATACCCTCTCCAGAGCAGGGGGCATCCACTAGGATTTTGTCAAAGTACCCCGGAAATTTAACAGCTAACCGTTCAGGGGATTCGTTGGTGACAACGCAGTTGGTAACTCCTAAACGTTCAATGTTTTCTGAAAGGGCCTTTACCCTTTTAGGGTGAATTTCGTTTGATATTAGTAACCCACTGTTGTTCATTAAAGCGGCTAAATGGGTTGATTTGCCTCCTGGGGCGGCACATAGATCTAGCACCTTTTCATCGGATTTAGGAGCCACCACCTCAGCCACTAGCATAGCACTTGGTTCTTGAATATAATATAATCCGGCATGATGAAAGGGGTGTTTGCCTGGTTGATCCTCAGCGTGATAATAAAAACCAGTGGGGCAGAAGGGTACCGATTCGAGGTCCCAGGGGGCTATGTTAAGGAACTTATCTTTGAAGATTTTCAGCGGGTTAATTCGTAAACCGCTAACCTTCCCCTCTTTATATGATGAAAAAAATTTTTCTGCATCCTGTTGCAACAGATCATTTATTTTATTTACAAAGTCCAGTGGTAAGTTCACCAATTGTGCTCCTTTCAGAGAATATCTCTCATGGTTATATTAATTATTTATCTTCTAGCTTGTCATAAATCTTATCTTTATAATAATCAATGTTACAGTTTATTTGTCTCTTTTCCATTAACATATTAAACCGCAATACCTTTTCATTTAATCTTTTCTTTAGGCCATTCTTTTTTTCGTTATCATAACAGCAGTTAATGAGATCTTGCAGCGTTACTATATCTTTTTTTAATTGAATTTCTTCCGGCAAAACATTGGAGTTTTTTAGTATTTTATAGCCAGCTCGTAAATCTGCGGGTACATGGGATAAGTCTTCTAATATTAATGGTTGGCCTTTATTGGGCAGGTTGTCTAACTCACCTTTTTCCATCGCTTCACGAATTTTACTTTCCGCAATCATGGTAATTACGTCCACTTTAAATCACCTTCCAATTACTAATAAATATTCATTTGTTATGGACTAATTCCTCCTTAGTTTCGCTCAGTATAGTTATTATTTGTTATTAAGAAAATTTAGATTTCACTCAAAATTACTAATCGTGGAACTTTGGGTGAAAGTATTTACTTTCACAAGCCTAAGTAATATTATAAGTTTAATAAATAACTGATTAATCAAGGGGGTTATATTATGAATAAAAAGGGACTTTGGTATCCGATACAAACACTGCCACTGAAAAAAGAGCTTAATGCTAAGGACGACAACAAAACGGGAAAATGGTATCCCATACAAACCCTAGGTTCTAAGAAGTGATTATTATACAGATACCTCCTCTATAAATTACAGCCTTGGCAGATGCCAAGGCTGTAATTTTAGATTAAAGATCATGTTGTAAATTAGCAGCAATTTTATCTCTTATTATTGTAGATAAACCAGCTTGCTCCTCTTTGGATAGATTATATACATAAATTGGTTCACCAACCACAATTTTTACATGGGTTGGTTTCATAATGAAACCGTTTTGTTCTAAAATTTTATAAGAACCATTTATTGTTACTGGAACAATGGGCACTTGAGACTTCAGGGCTAGTTTCATGCTACCGGGCTTAAACTGTCCCATGGTGGGCCCTTTGCTTCTTGTTCCTTCGGGAAATAGTACCATGCTTTTACCATTTTTTAAGTGCTCAATCCCTTTTTGAATTGCTTTCATCGATTGGCGAACGTTACTGCGATCCATAAAAACGCAATTTATTTTATCCATCCAGAGGTTAACAATGGGTAATTTTTTCAATTCAACCTTGGCAATAAAACCTTTGGGTTTATTTATGTAACCAATTAATAAAGGAATATCGAAATTTCCCTGATGGTTGCTGATAAATAACACGTTGCGTTGGGGTATGTTCTCCAGGCCATGAATTTCTACTGTTGAACCTGTCAATTTAATTAATGATTTGGCCCAATGGGTGGCAATTTTTGTAGTCCTTTGTTCAGCCAGTTGATACTGGTTGGTTTTTATTAATCGGTTAACCCTTAACAGCGGTCCCAAAGAGTAGAGCATGTATAACACAAAATAAATAAACCAGATTACTGTGCGAAACATCCAATCAACTCCTTAAGCAGATAATTGTATTTTATCATAAAAAAACCTCCTTCAGCGAAGGAGGCGTTCACATTTTTATTAAAATTCGTAACTGCTGGCTTTGGTCACTATTGGGGCCAACAGTTCTTTAGTGCCTTGATCGGCAAATTCTTTCATAATTTTTAGCTTCCGTGCCCTTGAACCATCGCCCAAAACGGTATTCATCAAGTGAACGGGATAGGGCAACATGGTGCCTTCACTATCAACTAATTGTTCTGGAAAAAATCTAGCGTCAAGCTTACCCACTTGGCTGGCAACACCTGCCAAGGTGTCCTTTTTAATTCGTTTTCTGGTTTGGTTTCGTACGTTACCGCACCATGGCAAAACTCCATTGGCAATTTCTTCCGGGACCTTAATTTGATAATCGTCCCACAGTTTTTGGGCCAGAAGATTTAAGCCACGGTTGCGGTCGCCTATTTCAAATTCTTTTTTGCTTACTAAACCGTAAAAACGGCAGGTTAAAGGACGCACCTCATATATCATGCATTTATTGTCTTGTCCAATAAAGGGGCATGTTTGATTTTGGTCTACCAGTTCTAAATAAAAATATTCTGCAGAGCGGGTTAAAAATTCTGACCAATAATCTTTTAAATTGTCCCGAACATATTTGTACATATTTAAATATTCTATGAAAAAGGCCGGTGGACTGCCCCAATTACAACAGGAGGCACAATTTTTACAAGAGGTTTTAGGCAGTTGATCGTATGTTTTTTGCAATTCGGTAAATAAATTGTTTTGTTCAGCTACTCTGAGGGCGTTGTAAAGTTCTATTGTAGGTAGCATTGGTTTCAGCTCCTTTGTTAATATTTTCACTTGCCTTCATTATAACAAATAATACTAATAATGGCGATGGTTTCGGATGAGAATTGTTTTGTTTAGTATTGTTGGATTTAGTGAAATACATTACAATATACTATATCAACCTGGGTAGGAAAGAGGGGTGACATTTAATGTGGGGAAATATTGCCCTTAACTTGGTTGGCGGCATGGGCCTGTTGCTCTATGGTATGTACATTATGAGTGAAGGCCTACAAAAAATAGCAGGACTAAAACTGCGGACAGTATTAAGCACATTAACTCAAAACAGGTTAGTTGGTTTATTAATTGGTGCCATTGTGACTATTATATTTCAAAGTAGTACAGCAACCACTGTTATTTTAGTGGGTTTGACCAGTGCTTCTATTATTTCATTGCGACAAACATTACCAGTGATTCTTGGCTCAGATATCGGCACTACGGTAACAGCCCAGTTAATTGCGTTAAAGGTGACGGAGATTGCCTTGCCCATTGTTGGTATTGGTGCAACCATAATTTTCTTTTGTAAACGGGAAAAGTACAAAAGAATTGGTCAGGTATTAATTGGCTTTGGTTTGTTGTTTTTAGGTCTGAAAATTATGTCAGATACAATGTACCCGCTACGGGATGATCCTTTCTTTAAAGATATGTTAATGCAAATGAGTAATTGGCCACTGTTGGCAATGGTGCTGGCAGCTATTTTTACCTTTTTAATGCACAGCAGCGCCGCCACCATTGGTATCATTATGGTTTTGGCCATGCAGGGTTTAGTGTCGATACACTCAGCAGTTTATCTATTGTTTGGTGCCAATATCGGTACATCTTTTACTGCAGTACTCTCCAGCTTAGGCTCTACCAGAGAAGCCCAGCGGGTGGCTTTGGCCCACTTTATGTTTAAATTTGCCGGTGTATTGTTATTTTTACCCTTTGTGAGCTTATTTGCAGATTTGGTTACATGGATTACCCCTAATTCTCCGGGCTTTCAAGTGGCCAACGTGCACACAATTTTTAATATCAGTGTGGCGCTGATCTTTTTACCGTTCACTGCCAAATTTGCTAAGTTGCTGGAGTTTATTGTGCCAGAAAAACAAACAACTTCCCAGGAAATCAGGCCAAAGTACTTGGATGAGTCATTAATAACAACTCCATCAATAGCCATTGGTATGGCCCAGAAAGAAATAATGCGCATCACCGATCTAGTTACGGATATGGTAATGCGGTGTGACAATTTATTTAAGCAGTATACCGAAACCTTAGCCGAAGAGGTGTTAGATAAAGAGGACAAGGTAGATATGTTATCTGAGGCCACCAATGTTTATCTTACAAAATTAATGCGTCAACCGCTATCTAAAGAAGAATTTAACCAATGTATGGGTTTTGTCAACATTGTTAAAGATTACGAGCATATTGGTGATGTGATTGAGAAAAACATTATTTACTTGGCTGAAAGCAAGCATGCAAACAATAGCGAATTCTCACCGGATGGTCATCGCGAGATCACCGTCATGTTGCATAAATTGATTGAGATGTTACAGGTGGTAAATACAGCCATTGTTACTAACAATTGTTACTTAACAGAGCGGGCTAAAGAGCTGCACGAGGAAATTGTGGACATGGAATTTAGATTTAGAATGAGCCACTTTGCCAGGATGCAAATGGGTGGTAAAGAGAGTGAAAACACCAGCTCGATTTTTCTAGATTTAATTAACTCTTACCTAAGGATTGCTGATCACTTAAACAATGTAACCATTTCCCTTGCCGATGAAGTATCTTGTACTTGGCAAGATGAGGTAGAACTTATCTATGGTCCCAACAGTTGTCCAGTTAAACAACCTGAAGATTAAATTAGTTTTAAAAGGGCTGTTGCAAAACTTTGCAACAGCCCCTTTTCTTTGTACTTTTAACCAAGTCGTTGTCATAGTTTTTTACTGGAGGGATGAATTTTGATAAAAAGGTATAGTAGCGTATGCTTATTAATTTTGTTACTGGGTGGATTCCTTTGGTACTATCATTCACATAGCGCTTTAACAACCACAGCATACTATAATCTTTCCTTTACAAACCAAGAGCAATACAGTGATCACATGGTGGAGTTTACTTATCCTGCCAACTGGCAACTGGAACAGCAAAGGGTTGACGGGGATGAAATTTTGCATCATGTCAGTTATCGTGAACTTAATAAGCAGGTGATGGGGTATGTACAGGTATGGGCGGCAATAAAACCGCTGCCGCAATTTTTGCAAGAGAGTCGCCATAGCCCTGCTGACACCACAGACTACATTGATTTTTCAATGAAACAGTTAAAGGACAACCAATATCAAGGCTATTTGCTAGCTTACCAAAGAGATGGGGTGCAAAATAGTTTTGTGGCCCGCGAGTATTTTTTTGAGCATAACCAGCGAATTTATCGAATCAGTTTATTTGTGGCTAAAGATGCTTGGGGCGATTATTATCAACAGGTATTTGATCAAATGATTACATCTTTTAAAATCTATTAAGTTTTATATTAGTTTCCTATCTTTGATTAAAAAAATGGCTGTTGCGAAAAGCAACAGCCATTTTTAGTTCATTATTTATTGGTTACAATGATGTCTTCAACTACACCATCTTCCAGTTCCAGAATCACATCCCATCCCTTTTTAAGGTCATCGAAATCTAAATCGTCATCGTCTTCTTCATCATCGATGTTTACCTTTTTATCTACGTCAAAGGTAAACTTGTTACCACTGGCTTGTTTGATGGTAATTTCTAAATCGTCATCGTCGATGCTGTAAATTTCACCCGGAACTTCAATGCCGTCATAATCCTCGATCACTTCGATGGCCATAACTTCACCATCATGTATATATACCTTAACTTTACTACCAATGATATATTGGTCAATGTCGATGTCCAAATCGTAGTAATCACGATCCACTTTAATCTCATCGTCATCCAAGTCGTCTATAATGCCTTCTTTAACTTTCGCCAGTAGTATTTTTTCTACTCGCTCTTTTTTATCAAGGTAAAGTATAACCTCGTCGCGATCACTTTGGTCTAATTCGTAAAATTCCATTCTCTTGCCATCTTCATCATATACGTCCACATCTTCATCAACTTCATATTCAACCCGGTCACCGTAAACATTTAGTATTTCCAGCTCCCAGTCATCTTCATCTTTTTTGTTGTTGGACAATTTGTAAATGGTGCCGGTGATGGCACCGATTTTTTCACTTAGTAATTTAATTTTAAGTGCATCTTTGTCGGTATAGGTTACTTCAACGGTATAACCTATTTTTAAATCATCATAATCAATGGCATCGTCGTCTTCGTCTACCACTTTAATGGTATCTTCATCTACGTCAAAGTCTTTATCTGTTGAAATGCTTCTGGCCACGGTAATTTCATCATCATCTATGTCAATAATTGTGCCAGTATAGGTACTGATATCTTCCATAACTTCATATTTTGTTACCACGTTACCTTTTAATTTTAAGGTTACAAAATCGTCTTTAGTTATTTTCAATAACGAAATGTCATTTGATAACTCATACTTTTTAGTTTTGCCGTCTAAAGTTTTGATTTCAATTTGATTGGTGGTTAAGTCCTTAACATAGCCCACCACCTCTGAAACTTTATTATCATTTGTTTGATCGTTACTACCGGTGCTAGGGGCAGGGATATTATTGCCACTGTTAACTATGTTGCTGATGGTTTTAATGTAAGTGACTTTGTTGTTGTTGTCTAGATAAATCCGCACCGGATCAGTTGTTTTTATATCTGAAAGCGATGCAATGGCATCACCTTTATAAACCGGTGTATCGTCATTAAGTGGATAGGTATAGGTTAAGCCACCGTTCCCTTTGCGGACGATAATTTGCTTATAATTGGTCTCCACATCGGTAATGTACCCTTCAATTTTTTTATTGGGATTTGGGTTGGCTATACCTTGATCAACCATTCTGCTAAATACCGCAGCCAACTCTGAACGTTTTACCGGTGATTGTGGGTCAAAGGTGGTTGCAGTTCTGCCAGTCATAATGCCTTTTTCATAAACACCGGCAATATAGCTTAACAAACCCGGTGTAATTTCATTTTTATCGGTAAAGGGTAATTTGCTTTCATTGCCTCTGATATTAAATGCAATGGCTACTAAACTGGCCACTTCCTGCCGGGTGGCATTTGCTTTCGGTCCAAAAACCTTTAAACCATCGGCCAATAACCAACCTTCATCCACTGCCACAGCTAAATGCTTTTTCTGTGTTTCATCGGTGATTTCCGGTGGAAATGTATAGTTGCAGGAACTTAAGTCATAGGAGTTCACTTTACTTTCCAAGTTCTTAACCCTTACCAACATAAAAATTGTATGCAAGCGCGAGATGGAGTCATTTGGTTTAAAGGAGCCATCTGGATAACCACCAATAACCCCTGCCGCATTCATTTCTTCGATGCTTTGCCGTGCCCAATGATTTTCAGTTATATCGTTAAATTTTGGTTCTGATGCCCAAGCGGAGCTGATACTAGTCAGCAACACCAACGATGCTAAAATTATTATCGGTAACCATTTTTTTCTTTTAATCATAATTACCCCCCAGTGAAATTGTGATATTATCTAACTAAAATAATATTAGTCATTATGCATGGAAAATCCTGCGTGATATGGTAAATTTAATATTGGATATTTTGTCTTTAGCAATAAAGAAAAAGAGAAATAAGTCGATTATTAATTATGACAGATTATTTTAGGGGGTAAGTTTGATGTTGTTTTCAAGGAAGACCTTATTAACACTGACATTGTTGTTAGTATTCACTGCTTTTTTTGTACAACCATCATTAGCTGCCATGTTTGATAATGTTGACGCCAATGACATTGATATCAGTCCTGGTTATCAAAGAGACACTGATGATGAGGTAGAGAATGAATTTGTTACCACTGCCAATTTAGTTGATATAGAACTGGATAATGTTACTGCCGATAAAGTCACTTTTAATGGTCAAGCAGCCAAAGAAAAGGGACATGATTGGGAAATCGAAAACTTTGTTTTGAAACCTGGAAATAATGAAATTAGGGTTAGAATTGAAAAAACCGATGACACCACTGGAACCACCGAGAGCAAGGAATTTGTAATCATCATTAAATACATCGATGCCGGTGCTCCAGGAGCAAGTTATGTAGTTAATGACGTCACCGAAGTAACAGAAATAACCGCCTTTGAAGATGAAGTGGTGCTAAATTTAGGTGAGAAAAATGTTATTTTGGACAGAGGTCGTGTAGCGGAGGAACAAAACTTAGAAATTGAGGTCTATGATAGTGAAGTAAGATACCGCCATCCTTATGTGCAGGCCAGCAAGTTATATCGCATAACAGCAGAAGATGATGATTACAAGTTACTAAAGGATGGTACGTTAACACTAAAATATGATGCCGAAAGTTTTGGCCACGGGGTAGAAACCCTTACTGTATTGTGGTTTAAAGATTATTCCGGTGACCCCAACAGATCTGTTTTTCAAAATTTAGGGGGTAAAGTTGATACAGCAAATAAAACCATAACAGTGCCCTTTAGAGAAGATGGGTTTGGCTTTTATGGGGTATACAATGTCACTTCCAGCTTTAACGACATCTACTATGGTGGTCAAAATCGAAATTGGTCTAACACATATATTATGTCATTGTACGCCAAAGGAATTATGAACCCGCTAAATGCACAATCCGGGAGTTTTGGGTTAACCACTTGGAATGGCACTGAGCAGCCAATAACCCAGGGCGAACTGGCCACCATGTTGGCCAAAGCATTAGCTTTGCCGGTAAGTGAATTTAATGAATACAACTATGATTACAACTATGGCAATAACAACCGTTACCTTAATAATATTGATGATAATTATGTGGCTGCAGCGGCCCGACATGGATTGCTGGATGGAATTAACATATCACCGCTTAGTTATGTCAATCGCGAACAGGCGGCGGTTATGATTGCAAGGGCGGCAAATCTTAAATTGTATAATGACCCAGAAACCATTGAACGGATCGCCAGCAAATTGTTTATTGATGCCGATACCATTTCCCCTTGGATGCAGCCATACGTCTACGCTGCTTATCGCGCCAAATACATCAGCAGTATTAAAGCTGCCAATGAAAAGTATCGCTATGTATTTCAGCCCAAACAATATTTGACCAGGACCCAGGCTGCAGAAATGGTATATAAGCTGTTGGAGAACAGAGAGAGCTAAGAGAGGACATTTATAATGTTCTCTTTTTTTACCCATAAATAAGGAGATGGTGGCATATAAATTAGAAACAATACTGTGGATAAAGGGTTGAGGAGGGACCGCTTTGAAAAAGATAGTTATCGCGGGGAGAAATGATGCGGGGAAAAGTACACTGTTGGGAGAGATTTATAAAGGATTAAAGAATAGGGGTTATCAACCGTTAGCGGTTGGTTCTGGGGTGCAGGATGAAAAGCCGTATTTGCATAAAGGAATTGAACTTAATTATTTAACAATAGCGGTACCGGAGCCAGGATGGGACGTGGTGGAAGATATTCAACGGGTAATCAGCAACGCCATCAATAAATTGGAGGAGAAAAACAAACTTATTATCCATGCCCGTAAGGCGTTGGAAGAGCTGAACAAAGTGCGGTCAGTGTTGGAACTGGGACAGTTATCCCAGCGTGATATTCCCCAAACAGCAGAAATGCCTAATGTGGTACTGGTGGAAGCGGTGGGCATAAATGACGGTTATAAATCGGTGGAAACCAGAAAGCTGGCTGATATATTAGTGACAATTATTCCGGCTGGAATCAAAAATGAAATCATTATGGAATCAAGTAATGTATTGTTGGATGAAGCAGATGTGCTGGTAATCACTAAAATAGATGAAACCCCAAGGGATGTAACCACCACCACTGTGAAAATGTTGCAACGTATTTACCCATACAAACCAATTATTCCCGTGGTGGCCACCCAGGGGGTTCACGTTGATTTACTCATTGATGAAATTCTAAAACATATGATTGATCCACTAATACTAATAGAAAAAAGCGATCAACGATCGGATATTAAGAGACATTAATGGTTGTAATAAATAATTGTTGACATACCGAGAAATAAGTAGTACATTAATAGTGCTAAGTAAATATTGAGTACATAGTACTCTTATCCAGAGAGGTGGAGGGACTGGCCCAATGAAACCCGGCAACCTTCCTGTGTTTTCAGGAAAGGTGCCAATTCCTACAGGAGTTAATGAAACTTCTGAGAGATAAGAGAGGTGGTTATAAAAGTGTGCCTCTTCTGTCTGTCAGAAGGGGCTTAAGTTTTTTATAGGCATTTACTTGAAAGGCTGGTGGCATTAATGATTAAAATCGAGAACTTAAGAAAAGTATACAGCAGTGGAAACAAACCAGTGGTGGCATTGGATAATATCAGCCTACACATTCAAAAGGGAGAAATATTTGGCATTATTGGCTACAGTGGCGCTGGTAAAAGTAGCTTGGTGCGCTGTTTAAACATGTTGGAAAAGCCCACGTCAGGTACCATTAATATTGGTAATTTAGAAATAACCTCGTTAAGCGAGGATAAATTGATGCATGCCCGGCGGGAAATTGCTATGGTGTTTCAACACTTTAACTTACTTTCTTCCCGTACAGTATTTGGTAACGTGGCGTTTCCGTTGGAAATTGCCGGGGTGCCAAAGGATGAAATAAAAAGGCGTGTCAATGAATTACTGTCTTTGGTGGGTCTGGCAGATAAATCTGCAGTTTATCCGGCACAGCTTTCCGGGGGTCAAAAACAACGGGTGGGCATTGCCCGGGCGCTGGCCAATAATCCTAAGGTGTTGTTGTGTGATGAGGCCACTTCAGCCTTGGACCCAGAAACCACCAAGTCAATATTGAAATTATTAAAAGATATTAACCGCAAACTGGATTTAACTATTTTAATTATTACCCACGAGATGAAAGTGATTACTGAAATTTGTGATACGGTGGCAGTATTGGAAGCTGGAAACATTATAGAAATGGGTTCAGTGGTAGATGTATTTATTAAGCCGCAGCATCCCACCACCCGGGCCTTTGTCCAAACTGTAATCAACACCACCGTACCAGAAACGGTACAAAAGCGAATTGGTCAATCTACCAATTATGTTGCCCGGATATCCTTTATTGGTGATTGCACAGAACAACCCATTATTACTGCAATGGTGAGAAAATTTGACGTAGATGCTAACATTTTATACGGCAACATCGACCACCTGCAGGACACGCCCTTTGGTGTGCTAATTATTGAATTAAGTGGTCAGCAAGAAAATATAGCGGCGGCAGTAAAATATTTAGTATCCCAAGGGCTAAAAATAGAGGTGATCAAATAGTATGGAAAGTATTATCGCACATTTAATTGAAATGGCTCCAGAACTATGGAAGGCTACCTATCAAACAATCATTATGGTGGGCGCCACCATGATATTTGCGTCAATTATCGGCATCCCTTTGGGTGTGTTGTTGGTTACCACTGAGAAGGGAAGTATTTTAGAAAACCAACCTATCTGCAGCGTTTTGGGTTGGTTCACCAACGTCTTTCGCTCACTGCCATTTATTATTTTACTGATAGCTTTGTTTCCCTTTACCAGACTAATCGTTGGTACCACAGTGGGTACAGCGGCAGCCACAGTACCGCTGGTGGTAGGCTCGGCCCCTTTTGTAGCCCGAATAGTGGAAACGTCCCTTAAAGAGATTGATCGCGGGGTGATAGAAGCAGCCATATCCATGGGTGCAAGGCCTTGGCAAATTATCACCAAGGTGTTATTGCCCGAAGCACTGCCTGGCATTATTTTAGGTCTAACCATTACCACAGTGACCGTTATCGGTTATACAGCCATGGCAGGAGTTGTGGGCGGTGGCGGCTTGGGAGACTTAGCTTATCGTTATGGTTTCCAGCGATTTGATACAATCACCACTTGGGCTGTGGTGGTAATATTGGTGGTTATGGTGCAATTGGTGCAATCATTCGGTAGTTGGTTATCCAACACCGTTAATAAGAAATAAATATAAACAATAAAGGGGGAAAAACATTGAAAAAAATACTTGCTGTTGTAACTTTACTGTTGGCTCTAGTGTTGGCGGGTTGTGGTGGTAACACCGAAACACCTGCTGAGGAAGGCAAAACTGCCATCAAAGTAGGAGCTACACCGCTACCACACGCTGAGATCTTAAAAGTTGCTCAACCTATTTTGGCCGAAGATGGTATTGAGTTGGAAATTGTAGAGTTTACAGACTACACTACCCCAAACTTGAGCTTAAATGATGGTAGCATTGATGCTAACTTCTTTCAACATCAGCCATATTTAGATGACTTTAATGCTAAACAAGGTAGCAACTTAACTTCAATTGCAAAAATCCACTTTGAGCCAATGGGCTTATACTCCAAGAAGGTACAGAGCGTAGAAGAGCTTAAAGAGGGGGCTACCATTGGTATCCCTGGTGATGCTACCAACGGTGGTCGGGCGCTGGTGGTTTTAGAAAACGCTGGCTTAATTAAGCTAAAAGAAGGCGTAGGTATTACAGCAACGGTTCGCGATATTGTAGAAAAGAAAGTCGAAGTAATGGAAATGGAAGCTGCTCAGTTACCCCGTTCGCTAGAGGACTTGGATGGTGCTGTGATTAATGGCAACTATGCGGTGGAAGCTGATTTAACCCCAGCAGACGCTTTGGTGTCCGAGGATGCACAATCCGAAGCAGCTGAAACCTTTGGTAACGTGCTAGTGGTTAAAGAAGGTGGCGAAGAACGGGAAGAACTGAAGAAACTGGCAGAAGTACTGCAATCAGATGATGTTAAAAAGTTTATTGAAGAAACTTATCAAGGTGCAGTAATTCCTACATTTTAATTTAATCAATACTATAAGGGTACAGCCCATGGCGGCTGTACCCTTTTAACATTGCACCGGCTTATTCAAAAAGCCTTTTAATAATATGTAGTAAGGTGGTATAATGTAGCGATAAGTTGATATGGGAGAGGTTATCTTTGAATAAGTCGAGTTCTGTTATGAAACAAATACCAATCATCATTCTATTGGTGTTGTCACTGCTGGTGATGTCGGTGGTGGGAGTATTGATATATTTTAATACTCTATTAAATCCCGTGGCTAATAATGCCCAACCGCCGGTGATAGTTGAAGTGCCAGCCAACAGCACCAGTAGCTCAGTGGCGGCATTGTTGGAGAAAAAAGGTTTAATCAAAAGTGCAACGGCCTTTCGGGTTTATTCTCGTTATAAAGGGTTAGATTCCCAAATTCAAACCGGTGAATACCAACTAACTGCCAGCATGTCTACTCCAGAAATATTAAACACTATTATTGAAGGTAATCAAGTGTTTTACAGTTTTACCGTTCCCGAGGGCTATACCGTTGAAGAAATAGCGCAATTATTAGATAACAAAGGTTATGCCGACAAAGACGAGTTTTTAGAGCTATGCCAAAAAGGTGATTTTGACTATCCATTCCTTAAAGAACAAGCCAATACCAAATATGTTTTAGAGGGCTACTTGTTTCCGGACACATATAAAATAACTAAGCAAATGAACGAGCAAGACATTATATTAATGATGTTAAACCGTTTTGTGGCGGAAGCGGAAAAATTAAATCTTGCTGCAAAAGCAAAAAAACTTAACTTTAGCTTGCACCAAGCGGTTACAGTGGCGGCGATGATTGAACGGGAGGCCATTTTTGATAAAGAACGCCCCCGGATTTCTGGTGTTATTCAAAATCGATTAAAAATTGGCATGCCGTTGCAAATTGATGCCACAGTGTTGTATGCTTTAGGTCAACATAAAGAAGTTGTTCTTTATAAAGATTTGGAAGTGGATTCACCTTACAACACTTACCGCGTACAGCAGCTCCCTCCTGGGCCGATAGCCTGTCCGGGTTCAGCGTCGTTAAAAGCAGCTGTAGAACCGGAAGAAACCGATTATCTGTATTACTTGGCCAAGCCAGATGGTACCCATGTCTTTACCAATACATTGGCCGAACATCAGCATTATAAAGAAAAGTACTTGTAACTGGGAGTGAAAAAGTTAATGCAGAAACCAGAACTGCTTGCCCCGGCAGGGGATTTAGAAAAATTAAAATCAGCCATTATTTATGGTGCCGATGCGGTCTACCTTGGTGGTAAACAATTTGGATTGCGTGCCAGCGCCAACAATTTTGGCGCCGAGGATTTAGCCCTAGGGGTAGAGTTTGCTCACCAACATGGTGCCAAAGTTTACGTTACAGTAAATATATTTGCCCACAACCATGATCTTCAGTTGTTGCCCAATTATTTAAATTTTTTGCAAGACACCGGCGTTGACGCCATTATTGTCTCTGATCCCGGCGTAATCGCCACAGCCCGCAGTGTAACCCCCAAACTACCCATCCATTTAAGCACCCAAGCCAATACCACCAACTGGGCCAGTGTACAATTTTGGCAACAGCAAGGGGTGGAAAGGGTTGTGCTGGCAAGGGAATTGTCTTTGAACGAAATTAAAGATATATCTGATAAGGTGGATATTGAATTAGAAGCATTTATTCATGGGGCGATGTGCATGTCCTATTCGGGACGCTGCCTGCTTAGCAATCATTTAACGGGACGGGATGCCAACCGTGGTGACTGTGCCCAAGCCTGCCGCTGGAAGTATTACTTGATGGAGGAAAAGCGACCGGGGCAGTATTTCCCGGTGGAGGAGGACAATCGTGGCACCTATTTTATGAGTTCCCGGGATTTAAGCTTAATAGAATATGTGCCCCAACTAATTGAAGCTGGTGTAAAAAGTTTTAAGATTGAAGGCCGCATGAAAAGCGTTCATTATGTTGCCACAGTGGTAAAATGCTATCGCCAAGCTATAGATAATTACTTCAATAATCGAGAGCATTATCGTATTGACCCAAGGTGGCTTGATGAAATAGCTAAGGTCAGTCATCGCGAGTATACCACTGGTTTTCTGTTGGGGCAACCAGGTGGTGAGGCGCAATCAAAAAATGCTCCCCACGCTAACCGCAACTATCGATTTGTTGGTGTGGTCCGTGATTACGATGTAAACAGTGGCCTAGCTTTGGTGGAGCAACGCAACCACTTTGCAGTGGGTGATGCCGTTGAAATTTTTCAACCCCAGGGCGATAATATGACGATGACCATTGAGAAAATATATGATCAGAAGGGCAATTTGCAGCTCAATGCTCCCCATGCCCAGCAGTTGGTAAAATTGCCAATGCCAGAAATTAAACAATGGAGTATGCTCAGACAAGTGGTGAAGAAGGACTAAAGACCATTAATATACAGGGCACAGCCAGTGGCAGTGGCCTGTATATTTTTTTCTTCCAGTGTATAAGCTAAAGGTAATAACTGGAAGGTGGTTACCTGTGGAGTTTTTAAGGAAAAAACGCATTGTTCAAACCTTTTATTTGTTTTTAATCCTATTAATACCGATAATGGCTAAGTTGATTGATGTACAGATTTATCATGGATCAGAATATGCTCATAAAGCATTGGAACAAAGATCCATTAAAGTAGTGTTGGAGGACATACCCCGGGGGGATATTTTAGATCGCAATTTAAAATCGCTGACCGGCAGCGGGTTGCAAAATAAAATAGTTGTTTTTCCCACCATTATGGATAACCCACAACAGGTGGCAGATCAACTGGCTGCTGTGTTAAAGGTTAGTGCCAGTGAAGTGTTAAAGGAGTTTGCCAACGGCAGTGGCATTCTTCCATACAACCCCAACATCGAACAGATTAGTACAATTACAGCGCAACAGTGGGATGGTGTTATGGTACTGCCGGTACAGTATCGCTATCAAAGGGAACCTATGGCTGCGCATTTAATTGGTCATTTAGGGAGTATACCGTCCCAAGAAGTGCTGGAACAATTGGCGGTGGAGACAAATAAATCTTACCAATTGGGCGATTTAATTGGTAAAATGGGTTTAGAGAAGTATTATGAAACCGAGCTTAAGTCCACTAAACCTGAGCGTCTGATACGCACTTTCACAGACGCTGCTGGCACAATGTTAGCCGGTATGGGTATGAAATTGGAAATAAACCAACCGGACCCAGGCCGACAGCATTTAGTGACCACCATTGATTACAACATTCAAAGCACTGTGGAAAAAGTAATGGATAAGCATATCCAACAGGGTGCAGTGGTGGTGATGGACGTTAATACCGGGGATGTGGTGGCTATGGCCAGTAGGCCTAATTACAATCCAGCAAATGTATCCAACGTGTTGGCCACAGCCTCTGCCGATACATTTATTGATCACTGCACCTCCCTTTATCAACCGGGATCAATATTTAAGTTGGTGGTGGCGGCAGCGGCATTGGAGGAGGGCATCGTCAGTTTAGACAGTACCTTTGTTTGTTTAGGGGAACATGCAGAACTAGTTAATTGTTGGCACCATTCCGGTCACGGTCCCATAACCTTTGATCAAGCCTTTGCACAATCCTGTAACCCGGTTTTTGCCGAGCTGGCCTTAAAGTTAGGGCCAGAGAAAATTATTGAATATGCTAAAAAATTGGGATTAGATAAACAAATAATTATTGGTTACCCAATACCACCAGACAGAAGGCAAAATTTAAAATTAATTGCCGAACCATATAATCTGGTTAACAGTAGCATCGGCCAGGGCCCGGTTTTAGCAACACCAATGCAATTAACGGCCATGATGAATTGTATTGTGAACGATGGCGCATACATCCCCCCCAGAGTGGTGATAGGGCTGCAACAGACCGACGGCACCATCACAAAACGTTTTGCTCCTGGTAACAGTCATCGGGCTATTTCACCCCAAACTGTGGTGCAGATCAAACAACTTTTGACGCTGGTGGTTAAAGATGGAGTTGGCAAAAAAGCAGCGATTGCCGATATCGGCAGTGCTGGCAAAACCGGTTCCGCTGAAGTGGCGGGACAACAGCAGGTTAATGCTTGGTTTTGTGGCTATGCCCCGGTTAACAACCCACGTTATGTGGTAACGGTATTGGTGGAACATGGTGAGAGTGGGGGTGAAACGGCAGCCCCTGTGTTTAAAGAAATAATGGAGAAAACATTAGCGCCTGCTTCCGTTGACTAGATAGTAGGATTATTGTAGAATAATAGCATGACTTTAGAGAAAACTTTCACTAAATGAGGTGGGAAAATGATTGTTAAGGGAGAAAGTATTCGTGCGTTACGGGAAGAACGGGGATATACATTACAAGATTTGGCTAAACGGGCTAAGTTGTCGTTATCATACCTAAGCGAAATTGAAAGGGGATCAAAACGTCCATCACTAAAAACCATAGATAAACTTGCCACCGCCCTTAATGTACCCAAAACCCAGTTGATTGAAGGAGAAATCACTGACACCGGCTTGGCACTGGGCGAAAAAATCAGAATTATTCGCAACGAAAAGGCCATGTCCCTGCAGGATTTGGCAGATAAAGTAGGAATATCATTATCTTATTTGAGTGAAATTGAACGGGGCACAGTTTATCCGGCACTAAATACTTTAAAAAGGGTGGCTGATGGGCTAGGTGTGCCGGCTACATCTTTAATGGGACATGAAGGGACACTGGGACATAAATTGAAATCTCTACGGGAGGAATATGGTTTAACCCAAGCCCAGTTGGCAAACTTAGCTGGTGTAACCGCAGGTTTAATTGGTCAAATTGAACAAGGGAAAGTACAACCATCCTTAAAAACTCTGGAAAAATTAGCAGAGGTTATGGGGGTTTCTCCTTGTTACTTTATCATGGAACCTGGCGCTGTGGATCAAATGCTAAATTTAATGAGTCCTGAACTTCGTGAATTGCTGGTCCATCCCAATGTTCAGTCGGTGCTGAGCATGATTGGAAACCTAAGTGAAAAGGAATTGCAATTTGTTCTAAACTTTATTCAATTATTTAAACGCTCAGAAATTAGTTAGTATATGAATGTTAAAAATATAATCGACTGATTTAATTGATGTATTTGTATTTATTTTAAGAAAATTAAAAAATAACTTAATTTAACTGGCCTCTGGTAAAAAATTCTGCTAATATATTGCATATAGAAAATTAGTAAATAACATAATAGGAGGCTGGTTGTCGGATGGCACTAGAATTAAATGAAGTAGATTTTGAAGTGGAAGTACTGAAGTCTGATATACCTGTGTTAGTAGACTTTTGGGCACCATGGTGTGGTCCTTGTAAAAGCATGGCCCCAGTATTAGAAGAGTTATCCCAAGAATTTGCCGGTAAAGTAAAAATTGCCAAGGTAAATGTAGATAATAATCAGTCATTGGCCGGACAGTATCAAGTAATGAGTATACCTAACTTAGTCTTTTTTAAAGACGGTAAAAAGGTCGATCAGCAAATTGGTTTTACCCCCAAAGTTGAATTAACTAAAAAGCTAAATGAGTTGTTAAAGTAGTTTTTTAAACCCATCGAAAGGATGGGTTTTTTTGTTTTATTTATGTAGAATATCGTTGCAGATATCAGAAATAATATTTTTAGGAGGTGAGTAAATGGAGCTAGGCAGGAATTGGCATAAGTGGAAAGATGTATTAGGCTCTGCGGTACAACTTGGAGAAAGATTAGGTTTATCCCATGACAACATTGACGACACCGCCTATCGCTTGGGACAATTTTTTGCCAACACCTTAGATCCTGGCAACAAAGAACAGCGTTTGTTAAAGGAATTATGGGAAAATGGCACCGAAGAGGAACGACGGGATTTGGCTTCGATGATGGCTAAGATGAGTAAACGTGATTCCCTTAACTAAATATGAGCCAAAGGAGGTAATATTATGCAATGTTCCTCAGGGGTATCTAAATGTATGGTGGAAGAATGTAAATATAACAACAACCACCAATGTTATGCCGAAGGTATCGAAGTGAGATCCAGCGGCACCATGTCCGTTAGTGATAGCCAAAGCACCTGCTGTCAAACCTTTGAACCTAGAGAATAACTGCGTAAAGTGACAGGGGCAGAATAACTGCCCCTGTCTATAGTTTTTTCTTCAATTCTTTTTCAATACAATCTGATGCATATATGTTAAAAGGTAGTTCATTAATATCATAGGTTTGTATTGCTTTAATTAAACCAATGGTACCAACGGTAATTAAATCGTCTTCATCAAAATTATAAGCGGCAAATTTTTTGATTACCGAGTCAACGATAGCCAAATTTCGTTCCATTAATATGGAAAAGGCTTCTTCATTACCTTGTTTAAACAAGTAAAAGTATTTAAGTTCCTCTTGTTTTGATAGAGGTTGAGGTAGTGCACTGCTGGCAACACAAGAAACCAGCAAAAAGATTCCATTGAGAACAAAGAATGCTGTAATAGCTCCTAGGGCAGTGGACATAAATAATATACCCCCATAAATGTTTGTAGTACAATTTATGGGGGAGATTGTTTAAGTGTGAATGTAGAAATATTGTTTTTAAACCAAGTTACTGTTATTGAGAATATCATACAGATCTTGCTCAGATGGTGTGGCAGGACAATTAGCAATATTTTTAGTGGCTAATGTTTTTTGCACAAACAGTTGCTGTTCTTCAATGGTGAGTTTTAAATCACCTGCTGGTTGCACCTTTGTCAACAACTGGCCAAACTCTTCTATATTAGTGCAATCCATAGCATGTAACAAGCTTTCTACCTTCTCCGGGCTTTCCTTACTCATAAATATTAATGCGGCTTTTAAAAGGACACCGTTAGCCAATCCATGGGGTAGCTTTTTATAATAAGTTAGTGGGTACCCAAGGGAATGAATAACATTGGTGCCGGTTTGTGCAATGACAATTCCAGCCAGCATAGAGGCGTAAAGCAGTTCTTCACGCTCAGATAAAGATACGTTATCTTCATTCATTGTTTGTAGCAACTGGCCAATGATAGAGATGCTTTCCAGTGCCAATAGGTCTGAAAATACGGTGGCTCTTTTACTGATAAACCCTTCTATACTGTGGGAAAGGGCATCAATTGCAGTGTTAATGGTAATGTGCCACGGCAGATTAATGGTGTAACGAGGATCTAAAAATGCTATTGCCGGGAATAATTCATCACCACTGATGGACATTTTAGTTTCTGCCCAGTCTACAGTAAGCACTGCATAGGGAGTAACTTCACTGCCGGTACCGGCAGTGGTGGGCACTGCCACAATTGGCAGTGGTTGGGTTACCCATTTTTTGGCCATTAAATCCTGTTGGCTGAGGTCGTTAGTTGCCAATACCGCCACCGCTTTAGCGGCATCCAGCGGACTACCGCCACCAATACCAATGATAAAATCGGCACCAAATTCACTGGCTATTTTAGCGCCGGCATAAACCGTTGATAAACTAGGATTTTGCTCCACTTGATCGAATACTTTATAGTCTATTCCTTCACTGTTGAGGGCGGACATCATGTCCTCTAAAGACTTGTTAACCTTAGAGGACGAACCTCCAGTAACAATGATGGCTTTTTGCCCCATTTTTGATAGTGCACTTTTATTAGTATTTATTGCTCCGAGCCCGAAGAAAATTTTAGTTGGACAGTGAAAGTTAAATTGCAAAAGGAAAACCTCCCAAAACTATTTAAATTTTACCATAGTTATTTTACCACAGAATTTATTGTTACACACGCATAGAAAAAAAGCGGCTTTTGCAGGATAATAATAATATTAAAGGAATAATTTAAATAACTAACTAGGCACCAGGGGGATAATTATGATGAATTTATCTGCAGCAATTTTGGCTGGAGGCAAAAGTTCTCGTATGGGTACAACTAAAGCCTTTGTTGAAGTGCACAGTTGTCGGATTATTGATCATGCCATAGATGAACTAAAACAAGTTTCCAATGACATTATGATAGTAACTAATTCTGTGGAGGAATACAGTCACTTAGGGATCCGGTTGGTCAAGGATATAGTACCGGGATTAGGACCCCTTTCCGGTATTCATTCGGCACTGGTACATGCTGAAATGCCCCAGGTACTGATAGTAGCCTGTGATATGCCCTTTATTGAAGCGCAGTTGGCGAATTTGTTGGCTAAATACTCTTTACATTACGATGTGGTTATTCCCCGGGTAGAAGGGTATTTTGAGCCACTATTTGCGGTTTATAACAAGAGTTGTATTCAACACATAGAAAAGTGTATTGGTCAGGGAGGGAAGTTGCGGGTTGTTGACTTTTTTTCTTATGTAAAGGTAAAATATGTAAACGAGGATGAGATCAGTCAAGTGGCTGATTTAGAAAGGGTTTTCTACAATGTAAACACGCCAAAGGAATTGGCTTTAGCTAAAAAACTAGCAGAGGGAAAATAGGAGGCAAAATTTGTTGCGTATTTTTTATCCGAATATGTATGTAAGTTCATTAACAAACATAAATATAGACAAGCTAAAAAAAATAGGTATTAAAGCAATATTGTTTGATTTGGACAATACTTTGGTTCCTTGGAATAGCAATGATTTGGCCAAAGAAACTGCAGAATGGTTTGCGAGTTTGCAACGGGCAGGTTTTAAGACCTGTATTTTAAGTAATAACAGCCAACAAAGGGTTGCGGGGATGTGTGATGTGTTGGCAATACCCGGTTTGCACAAAGCCTCTAAGCCCCGTCGCAGAGCTTTTTGCCGGGCCATGCAGATGTTGAACGTAAAACCCGAAGAGACAGCGATGGTTGGGGACCAAGTTTTCACCGATGTGTTGGGCGGCAATCGGTTGGGGTTATTTACCATACTGGTAGTACCCATGAGCAGTCATGAATTTATTGGTACCCGAATTAATCGTCAATTTGAAAAAATAGTGTTGCGTCGCATAAAGCACCAACTGATACAGTAGAGGTGGATAATGGTTATTGATGGTAACACCATCCTTTGTGGATTATTTGGTCACCCGGTGGCCCATTCCTTTTCACCGGCTATGCATAATGCCGCCTTTAATGCATTAAAAATGAATTGGGTCTATTTGCCCTTTAATGTGGAGCCACAACACTTACAGCAGGCGGTGGCTGCTATAAAATCGCTGCATTTGGCGGGGGTTAACGTTACTATTCCCCACAAAGAAGCGGTAATATCCTTATTAGACGAATTAACCCCAGCGGCTCAGAATATTGGAGCTGTTAATACCATTGTTAATCAAAATGGGCGGTTGCTTGGCCACAACACTGATGGCGCTGGTTTTACTAAGGCATTGGTTGCAGAATTTCAATTTGCGGCGGCGGGAAAAAGCGTTGTTATTTTAGGGGCTGGCGGTGCAGCCAAGGCAGTGGCGGTGCAATTGGCTTTAGAAGGGGTAAAAAACATCACTATTGTTAACCGTGCCCTATCAAAGGCCGAAGCAATAGCCAGTAATTTAAGTAAGTTTCCTGTTAATGTTCAATTGTTAACTTGGGATCAGCAGGAGATTTTGGCGAGGAAAATGTCCAATGCCGATTTAATTGTGCAGACCACCAATATTGGTATGCACCCCCATGTTGACCAATGTGTTCCTGTGCCTAAAGGTGTTCTCCATAGCAATCAGGTTGTCTGTGACCTAATATATAATCCAGTAGAAACGGTTTTTCTAAAGCAAGCGATGATGGCAGGGGCAAAGGCAACCAATGGTTTAGGCATGTTATTATATCAAGGAGCAATGGCCTTTGAGGCTTGGACAGGGGCAACTGCCCCGGTAAATGTGATGCGCCAGGTATTGTTAAATAAATTGGGGGATTACTGATTATGTTAAGATTTCTTGACGCAGGTTTCCCGACGATGATTTACACGAGTTTAAAAAGGCAGGTGTAACGATGCGCAACATTGTATTAATTGGGTTTATGGGTTGCGGAAAAAGTGCTGTCGGTAGAAAACTTGCTTCCAGATTAAAATTGAAGCATTTAGATACTGATAATGAAATTGAGAAAGTTGCTGGTAAAACAGTGGCACAAATATTTGCTAAGGACGGGCCCATTAGGTTTAGATCGGAAGAGACTTTGTTATTAAAAAAACTGGTTGGCAAGCAAAATTTAGTAATTTCCACCGGCGGTGGAATAATGCTGGTACCAGAAAATGTAGAGTTATTACAGCGAGATGGTATTTTAATTCATTTATATGCTGATGAAGAGGTGATTTACAAACGGGTTAAAGGCAAGCGTAACCGGCCGTTATTAAATAAGGGAGACTTGAAACAAAGAATTAAAGAATTGCTGCAGGAACGACGGAATGCCTATGATGTCGCTGAATTGACCATTGATACCGGCAAATATACATTGGATGAGATAACAGAACAAATAGTTGAGTATCTAAAGGAAAGGAAATATTTGGGTTAATAATATGTACTTTATGTGCCTGTCCTTTATATTGGGATTAGTAATCGGTAGCTTTTTAAATGTCTGCATATTTAGGATACCCCAGGGTATTTCGATTGTTGCCCCACCATCCTACTGTCCCAAATGTAACCGTCGCCTGGGAGTACTTGACCTGGTGCCGTTACTGAGTTACTTATTTCTGAAAGGACAGTGTCGTTATTGTGGTGATAAAATTTCACCTCGCTATTTTCTGGTGGAATTATTTTGCGGGGTGGGGTTTTTTGTTTTATTTTTGCAGTTTGGTTTCACTCTCCAATATTTATTGGCAACCCTTTTGTTTAGTGGGTTGTTGGCGATTTCTCTCATTGACTATGACCATCAACTTATCCCTGATCAGATTAACTTGGTACTGTTATTGGCTGGCATTTCTCTGTTAGCTTTACAGTCTAGGGCGGTGTTGGTAAACGGGCTGTTAGGGGCGCTGGTTGGCTTTGGAGCACTGTTTGTTGTGGCGGTGGTTTCTAAAGGCGGCATGGGCGGCGGTGATGTAAAACTGGCCGGGGTATTGGGGCTATACTTGGGATGGCCCAATATTTTAATGGCGCTGTTTTTGTCCTTTATAATTGGTTCAGTTATTGGCTTGACATGGGCTGCCGTTAAACAAAAAAGCTTGAAAACAGCTTTACCCTTTGGGCCGTTCCTTAGTGTGGCTGCTATGCTGGTACTACTTTGGGGACAGGAAATTATTAGTTGGTACTGGAATTTGTTTTAACATGATCTTAAGTAGCAGAAGTGGGGGAATGAAAATATGTGGCAGATTGATGAATTGCTGACCCTGGCCATGAAAAACCAGGTTTCTGATGTGCACATTACTGTAGGTGTTGCCCCGATATTTAGGTTAAATGGGATATTAATGCCTTTGGATGGGCTGGAAATGGCCAACATGCTGGGCTTGGACACAAATAGTGTTGCTAAACTATCCCCAGAAGACACTGAACAGCTGGCTAAACAAATTATGAATCAGCATCAGTATAAAAAATTTATTGAAACCGGTGACATAGATTTTCCCTATGAGATCCCCGGTGGCGGTAGATTTCGCGTAAATGCTTTTAAACAGCGGGGCAGTGCCGCTTTGGCCATTAGATTGATAAATGCCGATATCCTTTCCTTTCAGCAGTTGGGGTTACCCGATACTTTGGCCCATTTATGCCAGAAACCACGGGGATTGGTGCTGGTGACCGGGCCCACCGGTAGCGGTAAATCCACCACATTGGCAACCATGATCGATTATATTAATAATCATTATTGTCAACACATCATCACACTGGAAGATCCAATTGAATATGTGCATACTCACAAAAGGAGCATCGTCAATCAGCGGGAGGTGGGGAGAGATACCAAGGGTTTTGCCCACGCCCTGCGGTCGGCAATGCGAGAAGATCCCGATGTTATTCTGGTGGGAGAAATGAGGGACTTGGAAACCATTAGCATTGCCATCACCGCGGCTGAAACCGGCCACTTGGTTTTTGGTACGTTGCACACATCCAGTGCAGCCCAGACCATCGACCGGATTATTGATGTGTTTCCACCGCATCAACAACCACAAATTCGCGCGCAGTTGGCCAATACCGTCCTAGGGGTGCTGGCACAACAACTAATTCCCCGCATAGATAAACCCGGTCGGGTGGCGGCGTTAGAAGTGATGGTGGCAACACCCGCCATACGCAATCTAATTAGAGAGGGAAAAACCTATCAAATAATTTCTCAAATCCAGACCGGAGCCAAACACGGCATGCAATCACTGGATGCTTGTTTGCGGCAGTTGGCTATAAACCAAATAATTTCCCGGGAAGAAGCGATTAATCGAGCTGCTGACCCAGGGTCGTTGGAAAAAATGTTGTAAAGGGGCCGCAGGGCCTCTTTTTATTTACCCAAGTCATTCAATTTCTGATTAAACAATTTTTTGAATAATTTCAAGATTAAAGGAAGGAATAACACGCAATAGATAGAATGTTAGCAATATTTATTTAACTGTGGTGTTGATAGATGAAACGGACTTTTATTTATCGAGCTAAGGATATTAACGGCAATGTCCATGAAGGTACCATAGAGGCCGATAAAATGACCACGGCAGTTAGTCAGTTGAGACAACAACAGTTATATATCACCAAGTTAAAGACTGTAACCCGGGGGATGTCACCGGCCGGTAAGGTATCCACCGGAGAGCTGGCGGCATTTTGTCGCCAATTGGCCACATTATTGCAGGCGGGAGTGCCGATTATCAGTGCTTTAAATGTCCTTGAAAGCCAGTTAATTAGTAAACCATTACAAAGGGGCATCAGCACAGTAAGGGACAGCATTAGTAACGGTCAGCCAATGGCCACCGCCATGAAGCATTTACCGGATATTTTCCCCAATATTGTGGTCAGCATGGTGCAGGCAGGGGAACACAGTGGCCGGTTAGATAATGTATTGTACAATTTGGCTGATTATTTGGATCGGGAACAGGAAATCAAAGGGAAAGTTAAATCAGCAATTGTTTACCCATTGTTTATTGTTGTGTTGGCCGCCATGATGGTGATGTTTGTGCTGACCTTTGTGCTGCCCAATTATGTGCACATGCTCAATCAATTTAATTTGGAATTGCCATTAATTACCCGGGTATTGATTAAAACCAGCAGTTTTATGGTGGGTTATTGGTACCTGTTGTTTTTGCTGATTGCTGCAGCACTATTATGCGGTTTCAAAGTCTATAATAATGGCCAGCTGCTAAAGGAAATCAAAGACAGGTACCTACTGCAATTGCCTATAGTTGGTAGGATTTACCACAAAATGTTGATTGCCAGATTTTGCCATACTCTGGCACTGTTGCTCCGTTCGGGAGTGCCACTTATACAGGCATTAACTTTGGTAAGGAATGTGGTGGACAATGTGATGTTTGCCCAAGCTGTGGATAGCGCCCTAATGGCACTGCAACGTGGTGACACGCTGGCAGGTTCGCTGGGCAAGAGTAATCTATTCCATCAAACGGTTGTTCAAATGATTGCCATTGGTGAACAGAGTGGTCAACTGGATCAACAGTTGGCCCTGATTGCCACGGTGGAGGAACGGGATGTCAGTGCCGCCATATCTAAAATTTCGCCATTAATGGAGCCAATTTTACTGCTCATTACCAGCGTGATTGTCGGCATTATTTTAATAGCTATCATGCTGCCAATATTTAAAAGTCTGGGAGCAGCGGCAAGTTTTTGATTTAGAGGTGAGGAGAGATGTTGGAAAAGCTACTGGGCATTAGAAAAAACCAACAGGGTTTTACTATGGTGGAATTGATGGTGGTAATAGTGATCATTGGCATTTTGTCCGCCATTGCCATTCCCAATTTTTCCGGACAAATTGAGCGGGCTAAAATTGGTAGAGCGGTGGCAGATTTAAAATCTGTTAAAAATTTGGTGGAACTTTATAAGTTGGAAAATGGTAAGTACCCCACAACCAATGATTTTAAAGAACTAATGGAGGATAATGGGCTAACGGGATGGGGTAATTCTGATAACCCTATGAAAGACCCTTGGGACAGAGCATATTATTACTGTGTAAATGAGGGTTTTAGCGAATATTATTTGTGGTCAGAGGGTCCAGAAGAAGGGGCTAATGATGCTGACAACATAGTGGCATCGGAGGCTAGTCAAGAGCCATTAAAGGATCAAGCTAAACCGGTCACAAACGGTATGAAGCAATCATCTTCGCTAACCGGCACAACACCATAAACTCATGAAAAGAATGATTAATTGCCACCAGGGCTTTTCACTGATCGAATTAACCACCACTATGGCCATCGTTGCTATTTTGTTGATGTTGGCGGCCCCCACTTATCATAATCACCTACATGAAAAGCGTTTAGAATCTGCGGCGGTTCAGATTGCCAGTGATATTAGGCATGTACAGCAATTGGCACTGGCAACCGAAAGCCCTTCATATCAAATTAGATTTTATCTCAATAATGGCTATTATCAAACGGTGTTGGGTACCAAAGTGTTGAACACAGGTTATGTGCCAAATGGGGTGAAAATTTCCTATGTCTATTTTAACAATGATTCTTCATATAGACATACATTGCGCATTAATGCCAGGGGACTTCCCACTCCCATAGGTGGTCACATCTTACTGTCTTCGGGTGATAAAATAAAGTATGTTATTGTGGCCAGTGTCACTGGTCGGGTGCGGGTTAGTGATAAACTTGAATAGCGAGGTGTTAATAATAAAGTGTTTGCTGACAAAAGGGGCATGACGCTGTTGGAAACAGTGGTGACAATGACAGTAATTATTGTGGTACTGGTGCCGTTAACTAACCTTTACTTGCAAACTAAACACCTATCAAAGGCCAGTTTATCCGAAACCCAGGGACTGTATAGGGCTCAAAGTATTTTAGAAGAGCAGAAGGCCGTGGATTTTAATGCGGTTACTGCCACCAATTGGATAGAGGTGGAGGACGGGCGGTATAGAATTTTGGTAACCGCTAATGACGATGTTCTTAAAGTAGTGACAATTAATTTTCAGTATCCCCCAGCGGTATATAACGAAGAAATTTTCCTAACTATGTACAAAGCAAACAGGTGATTGTATGAACAGGTATTGTCACCAGCAAGGTTTTACGTTATTAGAAATAATGACGGCAACCACCATCGCGGCGGTATTAATGGGTTGTATTCTTACCTTTATGATTCAAGGAAATATCATGCTACAAACCAGCAAGCAAGAAAATGAGCTACAGCAAAGTTTAGCCATTGGCATGGACAAGATTACCCGGGAGCTTTTAACCGGTGATCAACTAAGGTTTGCTGATAATCAGTTGGGGTATCAGCCCGATAAGGATGACAGAGTGCTCACCTTTATCTGTGATAAAAATTTGGTTCGGTACTATGTTGATCAACAACGTGAATTGAGCAGAAGTTATAGAGGGGTAGGTTTGCCCATTGCTAGCCATGTTAAATATTTAAGGATAGAATATTTTGATGTCAACGGCGAACAAATCAGCGCTGGCACACCTGCTGGGTCAGTGGTGAGAGTTAAAATACAGCTCATTGGCAGCATGCCGGGGATAAAGGATACAACTTTAACCAGTGCGGTGACGTTGCGTACTGCAAACCCTTAAAAATAGAATGTGGGTGGGATTATGTATGTAAATAACCAACGTGGTCATTTGTTGTTGTTAACCATGGTGGTAATGGCAGTTGTTTCTATATCCGCCACCACTGGTTTATATATATCCTTCAATGCTCGCACAGACAGTTTGTTAGTTAAAGAAAAAATACAAGCCTATTACATTGCCGATGGAGGAATTGAATTAGCATTGACAAAACTGCAACAGGATGTTGACTGGAGCAAGTGGGTGCCAGGAACCACCCAGTGGCTGATAACAGAACCAATGCTTTTTTCAGATAAAGTTAAAGATGGAGTTATAGAAAGTATAAAGATTAAAACGCTAACTAAAACAGAGATTGAAACTGAAGTAAAGCTTAGGGTAGAGATAACGTCCAAAGGAGTTTATCGACAAGCTCAAAAAACCTTGGTGGTGACGGCGGAACTGATAAGAGTAGGGCCATTAACCGAGGTTAAAATAACCGGTTGGAAAGAATTATATCCGGTTTTTGTTTCTAATACTTAGGGGTGAGTATTTTGAAACTTTCATGGCTTTTTAAGGGTGATAGCTTAATTGGAGTGGATATCGGGCTACATAGCGTTAAGATAACCCAACTAAAGTTAAAACGTGGGTATCCGGAAATTATTGGCTTAGCCAGCGTAACTGCTGATATAAATGAAATGGATACAGAAGCATTAGCGGTGGCACTGGCTGAGGTTTTTAGCCAAATTAACTATCAAGGCCAACCTGTTACTGCCACCTTAAATGGGGAACAACTGATTACCAGAATTGTGATGGTACCTCAAATGAGTGACAGTGAATTGCAAACCAACATGTTTTATGAAGCTGCCGAATTGTTACCGAATGAGACAGCGGATTGGGTTATTCGCCATACGGTTTTGAATAACCAGGCAGATAAGCAGGGCTTAATGCAAGTTTTATTAATTGCCGCACCTCGCCAGCAGGTGCTTTTATTTTATCAGGCCTTTAAAATGGCCGGTATAAAATTGACGGTCATTGATATCCCCTATTATGCCCTATGGCGCCTGTATGGTAATTTGCCAATCAACCCCAATGATAGTGTTCTTATTATCAACCTAGAAGTTGACCACGCCCAATTGGTTGTGGTGCGGCAGAACATTATTCAACATGTCCGTTCTATCCGGTTTAGTAAAGAAAACTTAATCAACGAACTGGAACGTTATTTAGCAATCTACCAGGTACAACAAAGTAACTATCCAATAAAACAGATTATTCTTACTGGCGAGATCAGTGGAATGTCAGACATAGCACAGGTTGTAAACCAAGGGTTGAACATCAAGGTTGAAATTGGCCGACCGAACTTACCGATGGGTGAACAAGCAAATAATAAAAATATCGACCTGGCCAGCTATTCCATTGCCATTGGCTCGGCATTGAGAGGGGTTGGGCATTGATGTATAAAACAAATTTACTGCCTCGAGATTTGCAACCCCAACCGGCAATTAATAAGCAGCGGCTGATGCGGATGCTAACGGTGGCTTTATTAGGGTGTTTCATTGCTGGTAGTTATATTTTTCTGGTCATTGACATTCACCTTAAGCAACAAATGCTAACTTCGTTGCGGCAGGAGGCCAGCACCGGGGAGCTGGCCACAAAAAAATTAGTCCAAATCCAAAAAGAGCGGCAGCAAAATGAAGAAGTTATCAATAAACTGCAGCAAATAATTAGCAATAATATTAACTGGCATGACTTGCTTAACGATGTCAACCAATGTTTGCCTACCGATACATGGTTTACGGCCATTAGCTTATCAACCATTGAAGCAAAGGATGATGAGTTGCCAAATCAGTTGCTGGTTTTTAACGGCAACAGTACCAATCTATCATCCATTGGAGTTTTTATCTATAATTTACAACAGCTAACCTATTTCAGCGGGGTTTACCTTGATTATGCTAAAGAATTGGATTCACCAGCAACACCCCCATTGTTAACCTTTAAGATCTCGGTTACTTTCTCTGGGGGTGATAACATTGAATAGGTTTACCACCAGAGAAAAATCACTATTGGCTATCCTTGGGGGTTTAATACTTTTAACATTGCTTTATTATCTATTAGTGCCTCAGATCAATGAGTATCGGCGACTTTGTGATGATATTGAACAGACTATCAAAAGGTGTGACCAACTAACAAAAATTAATGAAGAATTAATAGTGGAACAAAATAAACTGTTTGCAAGCCGATATCAATTGCAGAATTTGCAGCGGTCCTTTAATATGGAACTAATTGATGGCGGATTATATGTTAAATTGGCAGAGGGGGCCAACAACCACCGAGTGACAATCAAAGAAATAGTGGCCCAAAAGGTGATAGATTGTGATATTTACCTACAGTTACCGATAACCATCGGTGTGAGCGGTGATTTTTCTGATATATTGGCATACATACAGTGGTTAGAGAATATCAATGAATTGGCAAATTTCAGTGAAATAACTCAATTTACAATTGAACCGGACCAAAATATAGTAGAAAGTGGTGGGAGAGTAAACACTAGGCTGACACTCTCGCTATACTCTAATGTTAACCCCGAGGTTCGGATGCAGATTGAAACAAACGGACCGGTAGGCAGAAGTAATGGATTTGTTCCAGCAACGGAGTACCATTATTTGCATAATAACCAGCAAAACGGTGGACAATAAACTAGCATCGGTCTAATATATTAATTAAGGCTCCGAGAGGTAGGTGTTCATTTAAATATATGGATAAAAAAACAGTACAAGAAATTTTAGAAGCGGCTTTAGCCAATGGCGGTGACTTTGCTGATGTTTTTATCGAGTATAAAAGAGTAACTGGTGTCGGCATGGAAGCTGGACGGATTGAACGGGTACAGTCTGGTTACGAGGCGGGCGCAGGCATTAGAGTACTTTCCGGGGAGAACACATCATATGGTTACACCAATGATTTAAGCAAAGAAAGTTTACTGGCGGCAGCTCAGTTGGTCAGCCACGCTGCTAAGGGTGGAAAAAGAGACTATAATTTTGATTTAACTAAATTACAACCCACTGTGGATTTTAAGATTACTAAACGGCCTGAAGATGTAACCACCGATCAAAAGGTAGCGGTGGTAAAGGCTGCAGAGAAGGCTGCCCGCTCAGTGGATCAACAAAAGATCAAACAAGTCATTGTGGGGTATGGCGACACTGTACAACAAGTAATTATCGCCAATAGTAATGGTGACTATGTAGAGGATGAACGGATCCGGACTAGATTGATGATTAATGCGGTTGCTGCCGATGGTGACACCATTCAAACAGGTTATGATGCCGTGGGCAGCATGGCGGGTTTTGAGTTATTTGATAAATTTGATCCAGAAGAATTTGCCCAGACCGCTGCCAGTCGGGCGGTTAAAATGTTGGATGCCAAACCTGCCCCCGCAGGGAAAATGGCCTGTGTCATGGCCGGAGAAGCTGGAGGAACAATGGTGCACGAAGCCTGCGGCCATGGTTTAGAAGCGGACTTGGTGCAAAGGGGACTATCGGTCTATGGCGGTAAAAAGGGTCAACTGGTGGCTTCGCCAGTGGTGACGGTGAAGGATGATGCCACCATACCGGATAAATATGGTTCATACCGATTTGATGATGAAGGGGTAGCTTCTCGACCAGTGGAGCTAATTAAGGATGGTGTGTTGACAGATTTTATTTACGACCGCCTGACTGCCAGTAAAGAGGGCTGTAAGCCCAATGGCCACGGACGTAGACAGTCATATCAAGATAAGCCCATCCCCAGAATGGCCAATACATACATAGCTCCCGGCAAAGATGATCCCAATCAGATCATTAAAGAGACTCAGAGTGGTCTGCTGGTAAAAAAGATGGGTGGCGGTCAAGTTAACACCACCACCGGCGATTTTGTGTTCGATGTTGCCGAAGGTTATCTGATTCAAAATGGTGAAATTGGTGATATGGTACGGGGTGCCACGTTAACTGGTAACGGACCAGAAGTTTTAAAAATTGTAGACATGGTTGGCACAGACATTGGCTTTGCCATAGGCACCTGTGGCAAAGACGGTCAAGGTGTGCCGGTGTCGGATGCACAGCCAACCATGCGGATACCGGAAATAGTGGTGGGCGGCACCGCCCATGATGATGGCAATGCCCAAATAAAACGGATTCGGCGAATTTAAGTCCAATAAGCTCTTGGCCGCTGACTTATTTAGTGGCAAAGGGCTTATTCTTTGTTGTTGTTTATTCTGACTGCAAAAAAAAACTGGACCGTGGTCCAGTAAAATAAAGGGTGGATATGTTCAAGTGGGAAATTAATCTTGGTAAAATGATACCCCAAAACTCTTTTTTATATTCTCTGGTGTAAAAAGAAAAATCCCTCCGTAAATTTTGGAGGGATTTTAACTTAAGACATCATTAACCGCGCAATGTGCGACCTTCCCGTAGGCCGTCTGCACTGTTGCTGTAACCGTTTTTTGTCCAACCTAAAAAGAAAGCAAGTAGTCCTAGTCCACCAATGACACCGGAAAAAATAGCAAAACTTAACATTATCATTCACCTCTACAAACTATATTTTAATTATCATATCTTATTATAATTAAAGAGAGCAATATGCCGGTAATACCAAGATGAGTAAATATGTTCTAAATTAATGAATATAACTCATATAGCGCCAATAATCTCAATTATATATAAATTCCTCCAATTTCATCCCCGGGGAATTCAAAGTAATACCATACACACCTGCCTCTATTGGGGCATATTGTACATTAAAGACCAGATGGTGGCCGTCGCCATTTAGGGGGGTTATGGGTGAAGATAGGCGATATCGTAATGAAAAAATTGTACGGTGAAGATATGCAGTTTTGTGTTCTGGGTTTTTACACCAATCAGGATTCAGGCGAGCGGGTGGCGATTTTAGCCTTGTTGGATCCCAACTTAATTGTCGAGTCATCTGTTAAGGATTTATGCCCCGTCACTGCTCGTAAACTATTTGCTTTAACAACCGAAAAGATGGTTCATTAGTTCACCCGGCATTTTGGGTGAATTTTTTTATCTGATTAAAAAGGAATATTTTGTCTGCTATTGAATTATACTTATGTGTATACTGGGAAAGGAGAGGTACCAGCATAATGGAAGATAAATATTTAGCTATTGTAGAAAATGTAGTGTCAAATGCAGCAAAGCTAGGTGCAGCTATGGCTGAAGCTTATATGGTGCGCTCTAAAGAATTGTCAATTGAAGTTCGTGATGGTGCGGTTGAAACAATGAAGTTGGCAGAGGATAGGGGTATTGGATTAAGGTTAATTAATAACGGAAGAGTTGGATTTGCCTTTAGTACTGATTTGTCAGATAACGGTGTTGCAGAATTGACAAAGGAGGCCTTGGCAAATGCCAGCAATACTGAACAAGATGAGTATTATACACTGCCAGAGTTGGCCACCCAGTATCCCCAGCTAGATTTATATGATCCAGATATAAATAGCGCCACTGTGGAGCAAAAAATCCAACTGGCCATTGATATGGAGCAGGCAGCTAAAAACTATGATCCACGGGTTAAAATAATTGAAAGTTCATCTTATTCTGATGGCGAAGTTGAAGTTTCTATAGTAAATTCCAAGGGTTTATCAACATCCTATAGAGGGGCCTATAGTGGAATTTATGTGGCTCTGGTGGCCGGAGAGGGTGAAGACAGCCAAACTGGCTTCGCCATTGACTACAATCTAAAATATAAGGAGTTAGATCCGGTTAAAGTGGGTAAAAAGGCCGCGGAACGGGCGGTGCGCATGTTGGGTGCTAAACCTATTCCCACTCAACGGATGGCCGTCGTGCTTGACCCCTATGTGGCCACCAGCTTTCTGGGATTGTTAGCACCGGCATTAACCGGTGATGCTGTACAAAAGGGCAGGTCGTTGTTTGCTGGTAAAGTTGGTAAAGAAGTGGCTGCAAAACATATTACCATTACTGATGATGGTTCCCTACCGGGTGGGATTGCATCGGCTCCCTTTGATGGCGAAGGTGTGCCCACATCGAAAACAGTGCTTATCCAAAATGGAGTGCTGCAGGGTTATTTGCACAATACATATACCGCAGCCAAGGAAGGTGCTAAATCCACCGGCAACGGAGTGCGCAGTTCCTTTAAGTCTACACCGGAAGTGGGCACAACTAACTTTTTCATTGAGCCGGGCCAAACCAGTGCAGGCCAAATTATTCAAGAAATTAGCAAAGGGATATATATTACAGAAGTAATGGGTATGCATACTGCCAACCCCATTTCGGGAGATTTTTCCCTAGGGGCCGCTGGCATATTAATTGAAAATGGCGAACTTACTAAGCCAGTGCGTGGTGTAGCCATTGCCGGTAACGTCATGGAATTGCTCGGTGCCGTTGATGCTGTGGGCAGTGATCTACAATTTTTTGGTGGCAGAGGTGCACCCACAATACGCATAGCGCAAATGACGGTAAGCGGGAAATAAAGACAATTATGAATTAGGAATTTTGAATTGTTTTTTTAAAACTAGCCATGCAGAATTCATCATTCAGAATTCAAAATTTGAATTGCATTTTTTAAGTGGTAACATAAATTTACTACTAATTATAGCTTTGTGCTCAAACTAATATGAAAATGCCTTCAATAGTAATTGAAGGCATTTTCATATTATGGTAGAATAATTTCGGTTTAGGAAGGTGTAAAAAATGAAAGTATTGGTATTACATGGCCCAAATATGAATATGTTGGGCAAAAGAGAGCCAGATGTATACGGTTTACTGACGTTGGCAGATATTAATAAAAAACTGCAGCAATTGGCCGATGAACTTAACATTAAATTGGAATGCTTTCAATCCAATCATGAGGGAATACTAATAGACAAATTGCATCAAGCAATTGACGACTGTGATGCAGTGGTGTTTAACCCAGGTGCTTACACCCATTATAGTTACGCCATTAGAGATGCGGTGGCAGCCATAAAGTTGCCGGTAATTGAGGTTCACTTATCCAATGTTCACCGGCGGGAGGAATTTCGTAGTCATTCAGTCATTGCGCCAGTGGCATCCGGCCAAATAATGGGTCTGGGGGTAGATAGTTACTTACTGGGCTTAAGGGCGGCAGTGACCTTGGCACAACAATGGAGGCAAAATTAATGAACGACAAACTGATCAGATTGAGAGCTGCTTTTACACAGCATAATATTGATGCCCTGATTGTCAGCAGGCCTGAAAATCGCAGGTATTTAAGTGGCTTTACCGGTACTACCGCCAATTTGATGATTGATAACCAAAATGCTTACATTTATACAGATTTCCGCTATATAGAACAAGCCAAAGAGCAATGTCCGGATTTTAAAGTAATTCAAATTGGTAATGATTATTACCAAAAGTTGCTGCAATCCCTTCAACAGGCCGGTGCTACCCGGGTAGGTTTTGAAACAGATTTTGTTACCTACGAAAGTTATGCTAAACTGGCGGCCAAACTTGCTGGTATTAATCTAATTGCAGTAAAAAGTATTACCGAAGATTTAAGAATGATTAAAGACCAGAGTGAATTGCAGTTAATAGAAAGGGCTGTGGAAATTGCTGACCAAGGTTGGGCGCAACTTACGCAACAAGTTAAACCCGGCATGACCGAAGAACAAGTATCGTTGGAGTTGGAATTTGCCATGCGTCGACTGGGGGCTGAAAATAGAGCCTTTGATTTCATTGTGGCCTCTGGCCCGCGGGGAGCCTTACCCCATGGAGTGGCCACCGATAAAACCTTACAGCCGGGGGAAATGGTGACCATCGATTTTGGTGCGGTATATCAAGGTTATTATTCCGATATCACCAGAAACTTTGTTTTGGGTCAGCCCAATCAAAAACAATTGGACATATATAACATTGTACTGGAGGCACAATTAACAGCCCTGGATGCAGTTAAACCAGGAGTTCCCGCCTCGGTGGTGGATTTGGCTGCCAGAAATGTAATTGAGCACTATGGTTACGGGGAGTATTTTGGTCATGGCACTGGTCATGGTATCGGATTGGCCATCCACGAAGGGCCCAGAGTATCTTTTCAAAGCGAAGAAATCCTACAGCCCGGTATGATGATTACCATTGAACCAGGAATTTACTTACCGGGTTGGGGTGGTGTTAGAATTGAAGACAGTGTTTTGGTAACGGAGAACGGTTATCGTATATTAACCCAGACTCCTAAGGACCATTTACTAATTATATAAAAATACAATATTTCTAAAAGGAGGAGAACTCATGATTTCAACTAACGATTTTAAAACAGGTTTAACCGTTGAGATAGACGGTGATGTTTATCAAGTGGTGGAATTTCAACATGTAAAACCAGGTAAAGGGGCAGCTTTTGTGCGTTCAAAATTAAGAAATTTACGTACAGGTGCTGTAGTAGATAAAACCTTTAATGCTGGCGAAAAATTACCTAAGGCGCGGGTGGAACGCAAAGAGGTTCAATATATGTACAATGACGGTACAGACTATTACTTTATGGATATGGAAACCTATGATCAGTTCGGCATGTCTAAAGAACAATTGGGTGATGCCATTAAATACCTAAAGGAAAATATGACCATCACCAATCTAACATTTAAAGGGGAATCAATTGGTGTAGATCTGCCCAACTATGTGGAACTAGAGGTGGTGGAAACATCACCTGGTATTAAAGGTGACACCGCTTCTGGTGGTGGTAAGCCAGCAACTTTAGAAACAGGTGCAGTGGTAAACGTTCCTTTCTTTATTAATGTTGGCGATGTGCTACAAATTGACACCCGTTCCGGTCAATATATTAAGAGAGCTTAATATCAAAAGAATATTGTTTAAAAAGCCCCCCATGGAGGCATAATATACTAGCATTTGCTATAGATGGTATTAAATTAAGGGGGTTAAGCAATGAGTGATTTAAGGGCACGGGTGTCTTACCTTCAGGGCCTAGCTGATGGATTGGATTTACATGAGAACGGCAAAGAGGGTAAGTTGCTACAGGGAATTATTGATGTATTAACTGATTTTGCCGAAGAAATTGAAGAACTGCAAATTGGCCAAGATCAGTTGGAAGACTATATTGAAACAGTAGACGAAGATCTGTATGCACTGGAAGATGAGGTATATGAAGAGTATGACGACGAAGACGAGGGTTTCTGTGACTGTGGGGAAGAATGTGATGAATTTGTGGAGGTTGATTGCCCCAACTGTGGTGAAACGGTAATGTTTGATTCAGATATACTGGAAGATTCAGATACAATCGAAGTTATTTGCCCAAACTGTGATGACGTGGTTTTTATTAATGATGATTGCTATACATCGGCAGATGAGGGCGAAGAGTTAATCAGTGCTTACCAAGAGGACTAGTTTTTAAAATTAATTAAAGTTAAAGGGGTGGGAGATCAGTATCTTTCACCCCTTTTTGCTATGCATAAAGTATTACTAGTTTTTTAGTTCAGAAAATTATAAAGTATTTGTAGTAAAAGCTCTTGAATAAGTTGTGATGATCAAATAAAATAGTACATGTATTGGATATATGTTTAAATTTTGGGGTTATATCCAAATGTTATTAATAGAAATGGGGGAACAAAGATGAGTTCACAGCAAAAAATTGTTATTATCGGTGGCGTTGCTGCTGGTCCTAAGGCTGCTGCCCGTGCGCGTCGTCGTGATCCACATGCCGAAATTGTAATGTTAGAACGCGGTGAAGTTACCTCCTACGCTGGTTGTGGTATGCCGTTTTTTATTTCTGGTATGATCCAGGACTACAGTCATTTAGTTAGCACTGCATATGGTGTAAAACGTGATGCTCAATACTTTGGCAGAGAAAAGGGTGTAAAACTCTATACCAGCACAGAAGCAGTGGCCATTGACCGGACTAAAAAAGAAGTTAAAGCGGTTAATTTGAAAACCGGTGAAGAAATGGTATTTCCATACGATCAATTGGTGCTGGCCACCGGTGCCGAATCATTTGTGCCACCAATCGAAGGCCGTGATCTAAAGGGTGTATACAAGCTCAGTCATCCAAGCGATGCTGTAGCAATTCGGGATCTGGTGGATAAAGGTGAAATTGAAAAAGCAGTTTGCATTGGTGCCGGCCTTATCGGCTTGGAAGGTGCAGATGCACTATTTAATAAGATGGTGGATGTAACCATTGTAGAAGCACAACCACATATTTTGCCTGGTATGCTTGATGCTGACGTTGCTGAAAAAGTAGAGCAGCATATGAGAAGTGAAGATGTGGACCTGGCCCTTGGCGACAAAGTACTAAGAATTGAAGGCGATGAAGAAGGCAATGTTAAGGGTGTAGTTACCGAACAGCGGGGCTTAATCGAATGTCAAATGGTATTGATGGCGGTAGGTGTTCGCCCTAACGTTAAATTGGCTCAAGATGCTGGTTTGGAAATAGGCGAGACCCGGGCCATTGTAGTAAACGAATCCTTACAAACCAGTGATCCCTATATTTATGCTTGCGGTGACTGCGTAGAAAATACCCATCTGGTTTCCGGTAAAAAAGTATATACCCCAATGGCTACATATGCTAACCGTCAAGGCCGGGTGGTTGGTGACAACCTTACTGGCGGCACTAGTAAATTTAAAGGTGTATTGGGCACTGGCGTGGCAGAATTGTTTGAAATGAACGTTGCTCGCACTGGTCTGGGAGAAGTACAAGCTAAAAACCTAGGCTATAACGTAATTACTGCTTTACATGCCGCCTTTGACCGTACCCACTATCACCCAGCCCATGGCATGATGTTCATGAAGGTAATTGCCGATGCCGACAGCAAGCGTATTCTGGGTGCCCAAGCCATTGGTAAAGCGGAAGTTGCCAAACGTATTGATGTGGTGGCCACTGCCATTAACTTTGGTGCCAAAGTAGACGATCTGTTTGATTTAGACTTAGGCTATGCACCACCCTTTAACGCACCCATTGACCCAGTTGTGCATACCGCCAACTTTATCGGCAACAAGCTGGAAGGCTTGGCTGAAACCATCACAGCTAAAGAATTAAAAGATAGATTAGAAAATGGTGACGACCTGTTGTTATTGGATGTGCGTACTCCAGAACAGTATCAGGCTAAGCATTTTGAGGATGACCGGATAATGCAAGTGACCCTAGGGGATATCCGCGAACGGATTAGTGAGATTCCAAGGGATAAAGAAGTGATTTCTATTTGTGCAATGGGTTCCCGTGCCTATGAAGCATCTAGAATTCTTAAAGGCGCAGGCTTTGAAAAGGTTCTAATTCTAGAGGGTGGCTATAACGCTTGGCCATATGAATTGGAATTCGAGAAAAAATAATAAAGTAGACTATAGAAGGTCATTCTATAGTTAAGGGGGGTTGTTCATGGCAAAGTTGATGAGTGACGCTCTAAAGTATGAATTGGCCCAAGAGATGGGTGTGGCCCATAAAATCAAAGGGAACGACTACGGTGAATTATCTTCCCGACAGTGCGGTAACTTTGTGAAATTAGCCATTCAGAAAGCAGAGCAAAGCATGGTATAACTTCCCTCAAAAAGAGCCTCTATCGTTTTATAACGGTAGAGGCTTCTTTAATTTAAAAATTCGCCATCCATGACTCAGTTGCCAGCCGCGCACGTCCTATGCACGGCCCGCCTCCGCCAGCACCCTTCGCTTAGTTTGGCACTGCTCATCCATACATCGCTCACTATTGCAAAATCACCACCTTTTTACATAATCTCCTTCATCCAATCCACCAAATTTTTACCATAGGTGCTGCGAATATCATCAACTTCAGCCATCCCTTTTACATGACCATCATGAATAGCCACCACTATGTCTAATATAGGTTCAACTTCAGCTATCTCATGGGTAGTCATTACAACGGTCTGTTTATCCAAATCTAAATAAGAAATTAGCGATTTAATGATTGAATCCCGCACCAAAGGGTCCAATCCCGACAGAGGCTCATCCATTAAGATTAACGGTACATTTCTTGACAATACTAAAATAATTTTTAACCGACCACGATTACCCTTGGATAAACTTTTAACTTTTTTATTGGCATCTAATTGCATAAATTTGAGCATTTCGTTGGCTTTAGCTATATCAAAGTCAGTAAACATGCCGGCGTAATACTGGATGGTTTCTGCCACTGTGTAAAAGTTGTAAAGTACGTCTAGTTCAGATAGGTAGGCCACGTCTGACGCGATCATTCTATTAGCTTTTTTGCCCATCACCTTCACTTGGCCCTTGGTGGGATGGGAAAGTCCGGTAATTAGCTTTAACATCGTTGATTTACCACTGCCATTAGGGCCCACTAGGCCAATAATTTTACCACTGGGTAAGTTAATGCTGACGTTATCTAAAGCCAACTGGCGTGAGTATTTCTTAGTGACATTATTTAATTCTACAATATGTTCAGACATCTTTAGGCACCTCTTTCTAATTTTGTTCAAGGGCTTTGCGCACACCGGCCACTATTTCCGTCGGTGTAAAGCCCATTTCCTTCATATCGGTTATAAAGTTGTTAATTTGTTCCTTCATTAATTCTTCGCGCAATTGCTTTAACCGTTCTTCATTTTCAGTGATAAAAGTACCCAATCCCCGACGGGTTTCAGCCACAGACATCCTCTCTAATTCCGCGTAAACCCGTTGGGCGGTGTTGGGGTTGACGCCCATTTGAACCGCCAGTTCTCGCACCGATGGCAGTTTATCCCCTGCCCCCATCTCACCACGGGTTATTTGATGGCAAAGGCGTTGGATAATTTGCAGATATATTGGTTGAGTGGTATTAAATGGTTGACTCATTGACTACACCTCAACTTTGTTGTCCAGTAGCCATGCGGATAGGGCATACACAGCAATGGTTACAACAACTGCAAAGACAATTTGTCCAGTATAAATAGGTACCCCATTAAAAAGGTGAGCTTCCGCTGGCATCAATTGGCCTAGGGTGCGAATCGGTATGGTAAATGCCCCCCATTCAGTCAGCATTTGAAATAGTATTGATTCCTGAAATTTGGCCATGCCCCAGGTGGCGATAATGAAAACTGCTATACCGGCCAACCATTTGAGACGTCCCAGTATATTGCGGGCGGTGGCGGTTGCCACTGCGATCAATGTCGCCCAGGACGACATGTAGATGCTGATGGCAATGACACCCAAAGCCACATAGGCACCAACCTCAGTAATAAACATAAATGCCGTTTGTTTATCTACACCTGCCGGTGTTAGGTTATCAATACTGAACAGAGCCCAATAAATAAAGGCAGCCTCTATCAATAATAACAGGGCTGTTGCCATTATGCTGACAATCAACTTGGCTGAGATTAGCATCCAAGCCGGTTGGGGGCAATGAAGCCAAAGGTTGGGCGTGTGTTTTAATTCTTGGTCTACGCTGTACAACATAAAACCGGCTGGTAAAAATGCTGCAACCCATAATGACAGCACTACTGGGGCCAAAATAACTGCAACACTATGTTTTTGTGATAGGTACATCAACCAAAGTCCAATGATGATTAGCGCTCCCAATGTCACCAACAGAGAAGCTCTAGTCATGCGGAATTCCTTTTTGATTAAATTTAACCACGCATCCATGTAATAAATTCCCCCTACAGTGTATTATTGTATCAGTGTTATAGTCAAATAGTACACTACGATTACAAAGCTGTCAACACCGGGTTTGCTAAATAATATGGGAATATTTTACTTGCTGTAGCCATAAATATATACCTGAGGAGGGAAGCCCTATGTGCGCAATTAGTACCGCTTTATCTACAATTAGGAAATCCCAACTAAACCAAATAAGTGGTTCAGTGTCTGGGGCGCTGGCTGTATTGCCAGTACACCTGCGCTCAGCGATCCAACGGTTGCCGGAGGTATTGTTAAATCAATTGGAAGAAATTCGTTTGCGGCAGGGCAGACCAATGATGTTAGGGTTTCATAACCAAGATTGCTTTTTAAATCATCAAGGTGCATTAACCACAAACCATGAAGAGGGTTATTTGATCAACGAGGACGATATTAATCGTACCACTCAATTGGTCAGTAATTCTTCAATATACGCGCTGGAGGAAGAACTGAAAAACGGTTATATTACGCTACCGGGTGGTCACCGGGTGGGTATTACCGGCCGGGTGGTTTCAGAACGGGGACAAGTAAAAACCCTTAAATACCTCACTGGATTTAACATCAGGGTGTCTCGCCAGGTGCTGGGTGCCGCTGATAAATTAATTAAACATTTAATTTCCCCCAAGGGTAATGTTTATCATACCATTCTGGTTTCGCCACCCCGGTGTGGCAAAACCACCATGTTAAGGGACATCATTAGGCAATTATCCAATGGCATACCCAGTGTAAATTTTGCCGGAACCACTGTAGGTGTGGTGGACGAGCGCTCGGAAATAGCTGGTTGTTACCGAGGGGTGCCACAGCATGATATTGGAATCCGGACCGACGTGTTGGATGCCTGTCCCAAAGCTGCTGGCATGATGATGTTATTGCGGTCCATGTCGCCACAAATTATAGCTACCGATGAAATTGGCCGTATGGAAGATGTGGAGGCTTTAGAAGAACTCTTTAATGCCGGAGTTAAAATTTTAACTACGGTACACGGTTCCACATTAGAAGAATTAAATCGCCGACCGGCATTGCAACAGTTAATGAAAATGCAGGTGATAGAGCGGCTGGTTTTTTTGGGGCGCAGTAATGGTGTGGGAACGGTGGAGCAAGTAATTGAGGTGAAAAAATGCTGAAACTCATTGGTGCCATCTTAATATTATTAGCCTGTGGCTATGCCGGTTTTTCTGTGGCCCGCAGGTATCAACAACGACCTAAAGACTTGCGGTATCTGCAATCTGCGTTACAAATGTTAGAAACTGAAATAACCTATGGTGCCACCCCGCTTCCCGAAGCGCTGGAAACGGTGGGCCTGCGCTGCCAAAAAAGTGTGGCCCCACTATTTAAGACTACCCAGGCTCACTTGTTAAATGGTGAGGGCATAACCGCCCGGGAAGCATGGGAAGATGCGGTGGGGCAGTATTACCGCAACAGTGCCATTAATAACAGTGATCTGACGGTGCTGAAAAACCTGGGGGCCAATTTGGGTATTTCAGATCGTGAAGATCAGGTCAAACATCTCCACTTGGCTATGGAACAGTTGAAAATTGAGGCTGCTAAGGCTGAGGAAGAAGCAGTAAAAAATGTTAAGCTGTACAACTACCTTGGCTTTTTAGGTGGTTTGACCATAATTATTATTTTTATTTAAAGGGGGCCTGGCCATGGGTGGCATTGACATCATTTTTAAAATAGCGGGTATTGGTATTATTTTGGCAGCGTTGCACACAGTGTTAAAGGGTGCTGGTAAAGAAGAGGTTGCCACTTGGACCGCTGTGGGTGGTGTGGTAGCAATACTTTTTATGGTGGTGCAGTTCCTAGGTTCGTTCTTAACAGAAGTTAAATCAGTGTTTAATTTATTTTAATTGATTTTTGAGGGTGGATCCGATGGAGATTTTGCAAATTGTTGGGATAGCCCTGGTAGCCACCATACTGGCCAGCATTGTCAAATTTGGCTATAAGGAAATAGGAGTGTTGCTCAGTTTAACTGCTGGCTTGTTAATTTTTTTTATGGTGTTGGGCCACATTGGCTCAGTGTTTCAAGTCCTCAAGGACTTGGCCTCCCAAGCCAATATCAGCATGGCTTATCTGGGAACAATCCTTAAAATTGTTGGTATCGCTTACATAGCAGATTTCGGGGCCCAAATCTGCCGCGATTCCGGCGAAGGGGCGCTGGCTACCAAAGTGGAGTTTGCTGCCAAAATTCTGGTATTGGTATTGGCAGTACCAATTATTGTCGCGGTGTTGCAGGCTTTAATGAAGATTGTACCAGCGTAGGAGGGATTAATGTTAAATAAAATATTTCTTATTTGTACTTTGTTGTGGGGGCTGTGGTTTCCTATAACTGCCATGGCAGAGGAGCCCAATCACGCCGGACAACCCATTGACACTTCAATATTGGATATGGGTGCCATTGAACAAGCGGTGCAACAGCTAGATGAAGAAATTCAGCAAGCAGTGCCGGAAATAGATTTTCGCAGTTTGGTAGAAAAGTTTGCCCGGGGAGAATTAGAGTGGAGCACCAGTGAATTGTTTAATGGATTAGTTAAATATATTTTCAACGAAGTACTGGCCAACGTATCTTTATTAGGTAAGTTGGTGGTATTGGCCATTATTACTGCGGTGCTGCAAAATCTAATGGGTGCCTTTGAAAAAGCCACCACTGGCAAACTGGCATATTTTGTTTGTTATCTGGTGTTGATAACGTTGGCTGTGGGCACCTTTGGTTTAGCCATTAATATCGGTCGGGAAGCCGTTGACCATATGGTTGTCTTTATGCAGGCTTTATTGCCGTTGCTTCTGACCCTGTTAGCCGCCATGGGCGGGATTGCGTCAGCCACCATATTTCAACCAGTGATAATAGGATCAATAACAGTCATTGGCACCGTGATTAAAAACATAGTGTTGCCGTTGATATTTCTAGCCACTGCCCTCAGCATTTTAAGTGGCATCTCAACAAAATTTAACGTTTCTAAAATGGCTGACTTGCTGAAAACCATCAGTATGGTGGTTTTAGGTCTTTGCTCCACAGTATTTCTTGGGGTGTTAGCAGTGCAGGGGGTGGCAGGTTCCATCAGTGACGGCGTGGCATTAAGAACAGCAAAATATACCACCGATGCCTTTGTGCCGGTGATTGGTGGCACAATATCAGATGCGTTGGAAGCGGTGTTGGGTTCAGCGCTGTTGATAAAAAATGCTGTGGGCTTGGCTGGGGCAGTGATCATTATATTGATAACGGTATTACCTTTGGTAAAAATATTTGCCATTGCCTTTGTTTTTCGCTTGGCCGGTGCATTGGTGCAACCCGTTGGCGATGGGCAAATGGCCAATTGCTTAACTGCTTTGGGCAATAATTTATTTACAGTATTTGGTGCTGTGGGCACAGTGGGGTTAATGTTTTTCTTTGCCATTACCATTGTTGTGGGTATGGGCAATCTGACGGTGATGCTTAGGTAAAGGGGTGACAAGTGGTGCAAGAAATTAGCCAACTGGTGCAAAGTTTAATCATTATTGTCATGTTGGCAGTTTTTTTGGAACTGCTGTTGCCATCCAATGCCATGCACGATTATGTAAAGATGATAATGGGATTATTGGTGATTATAGCAGTGCTACAGGCAATCTTTAAATTTATCGATTATGACTTTCACCTACAGGTGCCGGAAATATCTACCATAGCCGAAGTTTCCACTGAACAGGTACAAGCCAATGCCCAGAGCCTGTCGGAACACTATAAAAGTCGGGCTATGGAGGAGTATAAACAGGGTATAGCCAAACAAGTGCTGGCATTGGCCAGTTTAAACCAAGATGTGTCGGTAATCGATGCCCAGGTGGAGTTGGACAGTGGCGAAGTTGGTAGCTTAGGTAAATTACAATGGATACAGTTAACCGTTTCTGATAAAGAGCGGTCTGTATCTGGGGTTCAATCGGTGCAACCGGTAGAGATAGCGGTGGGCACAAAGCACCCCCAAAGCAGTGATCTAGAAGATAAAATTCCACAAACGGTGCAAAGGGCCATAGCTAATATTTCCAGTACAGTGGCAGATTTTTATAACCTGTCCCCTGATCAGGTGCAGGTTATTTATAAAAAATAGATTTTAAAGGGGGCTAATAAGGTGAGCGATAAGGGCAACTCATTTTTAGAGAAATTTAAACTAAAGAAAACCGAAACATTGATACTACTATTTGCTTTTATTGTTGGCTTTGTCTTGTTAATTGGTGGCAGTCCGCTGGATATGATGGAGAATGAACCCCCAGAACCAGTAAAGGCTGGCCCGCAGGACAGTCAGGATAAAGAGATTAATACCACCATTTCACAGCCAAACATGATGGCGGAAGAAAAATATTTGGCTGATAAATTACAACAAATGTTGGCAATGGTGGAAGGGGCAGGGGATGTACAAGTAACCGTTCGCTTGGCCAGTTCGTCTCGATCGGAATATGCCATCAATACTTCTACCGGTACTAAAACCACTGAAGAAAAAGACCAGGCTGGCGGAACCAGGGTGCAAACCGAGGGTAATGATACCGGACAACTGGTATTAATTAAAGATAATGACGGCAAAGAAATACCGGTCTTACAGCAGGAAACCGCACCGAATGTATCGGGAGTGTTGGTGGTGGCAACCGGGGCCAGTGATCCCGCCATTAAAACCGAATTATTTAGAGCGGTGCGGGTAGCTTTAGGAGTAGAGCCCCAAAAGATTTTGGTTTTGCCTAAATCCCAATGAATAAGAGGTGAAGAAAGTGAAGATAATTGCACCTAAACGTGGCCATATTCTAATAGCCCTGACAATGGTGGCTGTGGCCCTTCTCTCCATAGGCTATTTAGGCATTGGCCAAGATATATTGGCTAAAACCACCACCGCCACCATTATCGAACATCAAACACATCAACCAACGGAGGAAAATGTGGAGGTTGTTAATCAACAGGGGCAGGCTGATAAAAATAGTGCAGAATTCTTTATTGAATATCGTTTGGAGCGAGAGCGCACCAGAGGTCAACAGGTTGAATGGTTAAGAGAAATCATCAACAACGAGAATGCCGATGCTGAAACCAGAAAAAAAGCCCAAGAGCAATTGTATACCATTAGCCAGAACATCGGCAAAGAAATGGAAATAGAAAATCTAATTCGTGCCAAGGGCTACCAAGATGCGGTGGTGTTGCTCCAAGACAAAGTGGCCACCGTGGTGGTCAGATCTAAAGCATTGGCCACTGATGATGTGGCAAAAATTGCCGAACTGGTGTCTCGCAACACTGGTATTTCACTACAAAATATTGTTATCATTCCTAAGCAATAAATGAATGTCACGGGCAGGCGTGGAAACCTGCCCCTTATTGCTTTTTACAACAACTTCACGTGTATAATGGCTAAAGTTAGAAAATATCTAAATGAGGGTAGTTGCGATAATCAAATTCTTCTTCTTGATCTTCTAATGATTCGCTTTCAAATTCTGCAGTAGTTTTTTCATCGCTATCTTCTATATCAATTATTGGCAATTCTTTTTCTTTACAAACCATAAACATCCCTCCTTTGGTTGTCGATTTATTTATTAATGTGCTGAAATTTTATTAAATATGTATTGGTCAATTCTGGTGATTGTACAAAATAGAACAATAAAGCATTATGTATACTTGAAAGTTAACTGTTCCCAATTATAACGGGTTGTAATATAATGAGTTGTAAACAATTTTAATTTATATAGAAGAGCAAACGAATTCTGATAATTGCAAAAATGCTCAGGGGTAAATTGCTAGAACCTGAGTTTTTCTATTGTTAAATAGGAGGGACTGATCATGCAACACCACCGTGTAAAAATAACTGATACCACACTGCGTGACGGACACCAAAGTTTGTGGGCAACCCGTATGCGTACTGAAGATATGTTACCCATATTAGAAAAGTTAGACCAGATCGGCTACCATTCCCTAGAGGTATGGGGTGGCGCTACCTTTGATGTGTGTATGCGTTATTTATATGAAGACCCGTGGGAAAGGTTACGAAAAATTAAAAGGGTGGTTAAGAATACACCTTTGCAAATGTTGCTGCGGGGACAATCGTTGGTTGGTTATACTCATTATCCAGACGATATTGTGGAATCCTTTGTCCATAAATCTGTGGAAAACGGTATAGATATTATTCGGATTTTTGATGCTTTAAATGATGTGCGCAACATGGAAACCGCCATTAAGGCCACTAAGGCCGCCGGTGGTCATGCCCAGGCCACTGTGTCCTACACACTAAGCCCGGTACATACAGCGGAGCAGTACTTGCAAACCGCCCAACAGTTGGCTGAAATGGGTGCCGATTCTATTTGTATTAAAGATATGGCCGGTTTGTTAGCGCCATACAGAGCTTATGAGCTGGTTAAAATGTTTAAACAACAAATAGGGTTACCGGTGCAACTACACTGTCACTATATTGGTGGTATGGCGGTGGGTGCTTATTTGAAAGCTACCGAAGCAGGGGTAGATGTGATTGACACCGCTTCGGTGCCGTTGGCCTTCGGCGCTTCCCAGCCACCAGTGGAAACAGTGGTGCGGGCTTTAAAAGCAACTCCTTACGATACTGGTTTGTCACTGCACCTATTATTTGAAGCAGCTGAATATTTTGAAGAACTGCGCAAAAAGCTGGGCTACGAACGGGGCGTTACCAGAATTAATGACATGAGAGTATTTGAACACCAAGTTCCCGGTGGAATGATTACCAACCTAGTCAGCCAGCTACAGGAACAAAAGGCATTACATCGTTTGGATGAGGTGCTAAAAGAGATTCCACGGGTTAGGGAAGAACTGGGTTTCCCTCCGTTGGTTACACCCACCAGTCAAATAGTAGGTACCCAGGCGGTGCTTAATGTACTAACTGGTAAAAGGTATAAACTGATACCCGGTGAGGTCAGGGCTTATGTACAGGGATTATATGGAGAACCTCCGGCACCCATTGATCCTGCCATTAGTCGCAAAGTGCTGGGAGATAAAGAAATGATCACCTGTCGTCCTGCCGACTTATTAGAACCAAAAATGGATAAACTAAGAGAAGAAATAAAAGATTTGGCAAAATCGGAAGAAGATGTGATATCATATGCATTGTTCCCCCAAATTGCCAGAAGATTTTTCCAAGCCCGTCAGCGGGGTGAATTAGAGGTTAAAGCCAAAGCTGAAATACAGAAAATTAAGCAAAGAAACAAAGTAGAAAAAGCTAGTGGGCAACCTAATAGTTCCAAGGAGGCTAAAAAAGTGAATATTAATGAACTGAAAGAACTGATTAAAATTATAAATGATACCGAAGTATCAGAAATTTCTTTGGAAAGTGATGGCATGAAAATAGCCATTAAAAAAGGTGGTAACCGCGAAACATTGGCTGTCAGTGGACCTGAAATTACCGATGCACCGGTTAAGGAAGTTTCTGGAACCGTTTCATCAACTCCCGTTGCCACCCCAGTGGTCAAAGAAGAAACAAAGCCTGTGGATGCTGAAACTGTCAGTGCTCCGATGGTGGGAACATTCTATCGTGCACCGGCACCAGATGCTGCGGCCTTTGTGGAAGTTGGCCAAACGGTAGCAAAGGGCCAGACCCTTTGCATCATTGAGGCCATGAAACTGATGAATGAAATCGAAGCCGAGGTATCAGGAGAAATTGTTGATATTCTAGTGGAAAACGGTCAACCAGTTGAATACGGACAGCCACTGTTTTTAATCAAAAAGAAGTAGGAGGCCGTAATGTTTAAAAAGATATTAATCGCCAACCGGGGGGAAATCGCCCTTAGAATTTTGCGAGCTTGTCGGGAAATGGGGATCAAGACAGTAATAGTTTATTCAGAAGCAGACCGAGACAGCCTACCGGTACGTTTGGCTGACGAAGCCTTTTGTATTGGCCCAGCACAATCCGATAAAAGCTATTTAAACTTTACCAATATTATTAGTGTTGCTGAAATTTCCGGGGCGGAGGCCATCCATCCCGGATATGGCTTTTTGTCCGAAAATGTAAATTTTGCCGATATTTGTGAAAGTTGCGGTATCACCTTTATTGGCCCATCAATGGATGCCATTGAAAGAATGGGTAACAAGTCTTTGGCCAGAAAGACCATGATTGATGCCGGTGTGCCGGTGGTGCCTGGCTCTGAGGGCATAATCAAAGATATGGGCGAGGCAGTAAAGATTGCCGAAGAAATTAGTTACCCGGTACTCATTAAAGCCTCTGCAGGCGGTGGCGGTCGAGGCATGCGGGTGGCTCACAACCGCGAAGACTTATTGAAAAACATCACTGCGGCGCAAAATGAAGCTCAAGCTGCCTTTGGTGACGGTGGTGTTTACTTGGAAAAATATGTGGAACAGCCGCGCCATATTGAATTTCAAATTTTGGGCGATAAGCATGGCAATATTGTCAACCTTGGGGAGCGGGATTGTTCGGTACAAAGAAGAAATCAGAAGCTGTTGGAAGAGGCACCTTCCACTGCGTTAACACCTGAATTGAGACAACAGATGGGTGAAGTGGCCATCCGTGCGGCCCAAGCAGTAAATTATTACAATGCTGGCACAATCGAGTTCTTGCTGGATAAGGATAATAAATTTTATTTTATCGAAATGAACACCAGAATCCAGGTGGAGCATCCGGTAACAGAGATGGTTACAGGCATTGATTTGATTAAAGAACAACTGCGTATTGCGGCGGGAGAACCGTTGGGTTACACGCAACAGGATATAAAAATTAATGGTTGGGCAATTGAGTGTCGCATCAATGCTGAGGATTCAACCAAGAACTTTATGCCGATGCCCGGAACCATTAGCACTTATCTAGCTCCGGGTGGCCCTGGCGTAAGAATGGATAGTGCTGTTTATCAAGGGTATAAAGTGCCACCTTACTATGATTCCATGATCGGCAAACTGATCGTTTGGGGTGCTGACAGGGCCCAGGCAATAGCCCGTATGGAAAGGGCGCTGGATGAATTGATTGTGGAAGGGGTACCCACTACGGCGCCTTTTCATAAAAAAATCCTCAGCAATGCCTTTTACCGTCGGGGAGAAGTATATACAAACTTTATTCAACGTCGTTTGTCTGAATAACTATACAAGTTGCAGCAATTGGTATACTTTGGTATAATATAACCTACATACCAGTAAAATGGTAATTTGTATTCGGAGGTGTACCCGTGGAACATAGAAAAGAAATTTTTGTTCACGATGAACAAAATACATTGGGAACAATTCGTATTGCCGATGAAGTGGTGGGCATAATCGCTGGACTGGCTGCCACTGAAGTACCTGGTGTAGCCGGTATGAGCGGTGGCATTGGTGGCGGCATCGCTGAAATGTTGGGACGGAAAAATCTGTCCAAAGGGGTTAAAGTTGAGGTGGGCGAAAAAGAAGCCGCCGTAGACCTGCATGTAATTGTTGAATTTGGGGTACCCATTCCAGCCGTTGCCACCAATATTCAGAGCAATGTTAAGCAAGCTATAGAAGGTATGACTGGCCTGAATGTTGTGGAAGTAAACGTTCATGTCCAGGGCGTAGAATTTCCAAAGGAAGAAAAGGTAGAAGAAGAATTTGTAGCTCGGGTAAGATAGAACAAAGTTAAATGAAAAATAGAAGTGGGGAGCATTAAACCCACTTCTATCTCTGTTTAGACATATTACAACAGTTTATAACCTAAATATTAAACGGTTAGTTAACACTTGAAAAGGGCGGTGTAAAATGAGTTTATTTGACCGCAGTTTGTTGGCAATTTATAGCTTAGTAATAACAATCCTTTTGCTGGTGTCGATACCAGTTATTTACGGTTATTGGCCGGAACCATTAAAATTACTGCTAAAGGCAGGCCACACGCCAGAAATCAGTCCTATTTTGTGGACAGTTATTGGTTTGCTAATAATAATTGGTCTGCGGCTGTTTTTTATTAGCCTTCATGCTAAGTCAGAAAAAAGGGCTAAGGCAGTGGTGCACGATTACAAGTTAGGTCAAGTTCATATCACACTGCCGGCTATCGAGAGTTTAGTTAAAAAGGCAGCATACAAAGTTGACGGTGTTAAAGAGGTAAAACCTGAAATAATGCCCGCACCGGAGGGCGTTAGTATTGTAATTAAAGCTACCATTACACCAGATATTAGTATACCAGAAACATCTAAGCAATTGCAGCAGCAGGTGAAAGATTATATTTTTCAAATAACAGGAATATCGACACAAAATGTCAAAGTAATGATCGAGAATATCGCCACTAATAAACCACGGGTTGAATAGCTCAAAAGGGGTGACTCCTTTGGATTTTAGGCGTATCCTACAGGAAATTTTAGAGAACCACCGGGGTAAAACACTGGGTGTTTTGCTAGGTTTGATTTTTGGCTGGTTTGCCATTTCATACGGTTTTTTCAAAGCTGTTTTTGTCTCAATATGTATTATTGTCGGTTACATAATTGGCAAGCGGGTAGACGAAATTGGGGATGTCAAGAAGGTATTTAATCGCCTTTTTGGTCAGCGGTAATACAAGTGGCAACGAAGGGTTAAAATACTTTCAGTTATACAATCATCAGGAGGTATTCAATTGAGCAGGAGACAGGCCAGAGAAACCGCTTTGCAGGTGCTTTTTGCTGTAGATGTTGGTAAAATTGAACTTGACCAAGCTTTTAATTATGTAGTGGAGGAATTTAATACTTCATTAAATGCTCGGCAATTTGCTCGGGAATTGCTGGAAGGCGCTATCAAGTACAAGGATGAACTGGACGCGATAATTGCTCGCTTGTCCAAAGGCTGGGAAATGAAACGACTGGCTTCGGTTGATCGTAATATTATGCGCCTAGCTCTATACGAATTAATTTATCGTGATGATATACCACCTGCAGTGTCTGTAAATGAGGCGGTGGAAATGGCCAAGCTTTTTGGAGGTGAAAAATCCGGCAAGTTTGTCAACGGTATCCTGGGACAAGTGGTGGAAAAGTTGGCAGAATTTAAGTTGGATAAAGAACCTTTTGGTACATAAAATAATGATGACAGAACACTCGTTCCTTGAGAGGTTGGGGTGTTCTTACTTTTTAATATTATCAGACCGCAGTTTTGTTATTAAATATAAGTTTGGGGTTAATTATAATGCAAATTTTAACAGTAAGTCAGTTAAATCGTTATATCAAAGATAAACTGGACAACGATTATTTACTAACCAATGTATGGATTAAGGGTGAAATATCCAACTGTAAAAAACATACCTCTGGACACATTTACCTGACATTAAAGGATGACGCCAGTTGCATTCGGGTAGTAATGTTTCGTTCCCGTGCCTGTCGGTTGTTGTTTAGTCCCGAGAATGGTGCCACAGTGACCATCAGGGGTTACGTTTCAGTTTACGAACGTGACGGCAGCTATCAACTTTACGCTGAGGAAATGGAACCAGCAGGAATTGGAGCCCTTTATCTGGCCTTTGAACAATTAAAACAAAAGCTGCAACAAGAGGGACTTTTTGATCAAAGCAGAAAAAGGAAATTGCCTAAAATCCCCACCACTATCGGTATTATCACGTCGCCTACCGGAGCTGCTGTCAAGGATATGATTAAAATAATCGGCAATCGCTGGCCGGCGGCACAATTGGTCATTGTCCCAGTGCTGGTACAGGGTGAAAATGCCCCCCAAGACATCAGTCGTGGGATAGAGGAAATTAATCAAGTTCCTGACGTTGATGTGATAATTGTAGGAAGGGGTGGTGGTTCGCTGGAAGAGCTGTGGGCCTTTAATACCGAAGCGGTGGCACGGGCCATTGCCGCGTCCAAAGTGCCAGTGATTTCTGCGGTGGGCCATGAAACCGATACCACTATTTGTGACTATGTAGCAGATATTAGGGCTGCTACCCCGTCAGCCGCGGCTGAAATGGCGGTACCGGATCAACGTGAGGTAAAAAGATATTTGCAAATGTTGGCTATACGTTCTGAACGTGCCATTAGGCAATATATTGAACAAAATCATTTAAAACTAAAACGGATTCAACAATCCAATGTGTTACTAAATCCTCAACGCATGATAATTGACACCAGACAGCAACATGTGGATATGCTGTTGCGAGAGCTGTTACATAAAGAGAAATATTTAATTTCCCAAAAGGGTAAACTTTTAGGTGAATTGGCTGCAGCGTTACAAAGTTTAAGTCCATTGGCTACCCTAGCAAGGGGTTACAGCCTGTGTATTGGTCCAGATGACCAGATAATAAAGGCAACGGAACAGGTAAGGATTGGCAGTAAAGTGCAGGTGATACTACATCAAGGTAGTTTGTCCTGTACTGTAAATGCAAAGCAAGACAACAATAATCTAATATGAGGTGATCGTCCATGGCTAATATTTTGGATGGCAAAGCAATTGCGGTAACACTCAAAGATGAAATAAAGCAAGAAGTTCTAGAATGGCAAGCTAAAGACATTAATCCTTGTTTAGGTGTTTTGTTGGTGGGGGATGATCCAGCATCTCTAGCATATGCCAAATTTTTAGAAAAAGTGTCCAGCAGTGTAGGAGTAAAGTTTTATCTGCAGCATTTGCCTAAGGATACTGATGAAGATAGCGTAATTGCAAATTTAGATGAAATGAATCGCAATAAAGATGTTCATGGTATTCTGTTACTGTTGCCAATGCCTAAGCACATTGACAAACAGCGGGTAATGGATGCTATTTTGCCAGCCAAAGATGTGGACGGTGTTCATCCAATTAACCGGGGCTATATTTTGAGCGGTGGCCAGTGCATTTATCCTGCTACCCCCTTATCATGCTTAGAAATTTTAAAGCGTTCAGGAATTAGTCTGGCTGGAAAAAATGTAGTAATTGTTGGTCGGGGAGAAACAGTGGGTAAACCACTGATATATATGACATTGGCTGAAAATGCCACTGTAACGGTTTGTCATACCGGCACAGCTGATCTAAAGGCCCATACAAAGCAGGCGGAAATACTATTCACTGCAGTGGGCAAACCAGGCCTAATTACAGCGGATATGGTTAAACCCGGTGTGGTGGTGGTTGATGCCGGTATTAGTGAAGTGAATGGAAAAATCTGCGGTGATGTAGACTATGATGCGGTGGCAGAAGTGGCAGGTGCCATCACGCCGGTACCGGGTGGTGTTGGTAGTATTACCACTGCCATGATGCTGAAAAACTTGCTAAAAGGTTTAAAGATGCAGCAAGCCTTTAGCGGTTTGAAAATGAAAAAATAAGCTGCTTGCAGATCAAGAAATTAGGGGGATTTAATATGGAAGTCAAAGAGCGGAACTTTGAAGAAGCACTGACCCGTCTAGAAGAGGTAGTTAAGCAGTTAGAAGATGGACAACTGCCGTTAGAAAAGGCATTGCACCTGTTTAGTGAGGGTGTAGAATTGGCCAATATTTGTAACAGCAAATTGGAAGAGGCCGAGCAACGTGTCAATATGCTGGTCACCAGAACCAGTGGTGACATCGTCTTAAAAGAGTTAAAAGTAGAAATAAATGTCGAGGGACAGGCTTAATGAATTATTTGCAAAAATTGAAAGAACGCTCTAGTTTAGTGGAACAGGCATTGGAGAAAATGCTGCCATTGGCAACCACTTATCCCTCAGTAATACATCAGTCCATGCGCTATAGTTTATTGGCTGGGGGAAAAAGGCTTAGACCGTCCCTAGTAATTGGTGCTGCCGAGGCGCTGGGTTGTAATGCTGAGCGGGTACTGCCAACTGCCTGTGCTTTGGAAATAATTCATACTTATTCGCTGGTGCATGACGATTTACCGGCCATGGATAACGATGACCTAAGGCGTGGTAAGCCAACCAATCACAAGGTTTATGGCGAAGCTATGGCTATTTTAGCTGGTGACGCCCTGTTGACACTGGCTTTTCAGTTGATTGCTGAAAATGTAAAATATGCTCCGGCCGAACTGGTGGTTCAAGTGATCAAAGAAATTGCTGAGGCATCTGGTTCGCTAGGAATGATCGGTGGTCAAGTGGTAGATACCATCTCAGCAAATGAAGAAATTGACAGTAGCACCTTGGACTATATCCATCGCCATAAAACAGGGGCTTTATTTAGGGCATCTGTCCGTTCAGGAGCGATATTAGCCGATGCCACCGAAGCACAACTGCAAGCTTTAACAAATTATGCGGAAAATTTAGGACTGGCCTTTCAGATTGTTGATGACATTTTAGATGTGAAAGGTGATACCGATAAAATTGGCAAGCCGGTGGGCAGCGATGAAAAGAATAAAAAAGCTACTTATCCCGGCCTTTATGGCATAGACAGTGCATATCAAAAAGCAAATGAGGCGGCCGAAAACGCCATAAATGCATTGAAATTTTTGGGTCCTGAAGCAGATTTTTTGCGTCAGACGGTGTATTTCATTATTAATCGTGATTATTAATAAAGCAAATTGTTCACATAATATATTAAAGTTGTTTGTGGCCCATTGTGAACAAGAAATATTAAAATACTGTAAAAACTAAGTCATTCCCGCTTCAAACTGGAGTTTAGCGGTTGATAGTTGACTTTGTCAGTATATTTTTCTTATGATATAATTCTAATGACCAAATTGAGAAATACAGGTGTGATGCAGTATCCTAGTCAGAATTGCTCTTTTGAAGGCGGGGCTAAAAATCCGTCAAAGGGCACATCGATGAAGTTCCTGGTGCTGGCTTTTGACGCCCAGTTGGGGGCTGGTACTGGGAGTTAAGGTGAGAGGGCAACTTGCAACGGCATGTGAGATTTGACCCTGTTACCGTGGAGGCCCAAGTGCGTGGGGGACCATAATGAGGTAACCTATGGCTTGGTGAAAACCTGCATGTGGGAGCGAAACTGCGTGCAGTGTAGCCTGCCTTGAGTGGTGGGGGTGAATACCGTATAGTACTTTGCTAAGTTCGGGCCCGTTCTTAGTAAGGTTGGTTGAAACCTTTATTGCAAAAGAGGCTAGAAAGAGTTAATTCTGTCGAGGAAAACTCCTAGGCTGTCTGGGCAACCAGGGCTTGCTGGGGATTAAAGTGCGGACTAAGTGGTAATCTAGCCCCGTAACCGGAAACGGACGGAAAGGGCTTTGAAGGGAAACCGCCAGCTTGGCGACAACTGGTAGTCCTTTGGGAAAACCTGCTAGACCTAAGCCGCAATATTTACTTAGCAAGCTATCACAGAGTATTTGAATAAATTTGACCTAATATGGGCTGCTGAAAAGCAGCCCATATCACATATTTACATGGGGTGGTTATTTTTGGGCAATAATAAGTCCAGCGTTTCCCTTACTTACATATCATTAATTGCAGTGGGTTCTTTTTCATTGGCCATTGCATTTTCAATTATTTCTGAACTTTTGGTGCGAAATTTAGATAATTTAGCACTAACTTTTATCATGTTGCTAATCATAATATTTACTGGCGTTATTTTTGATATGTTAGGTACCGCTGTTACTGCGGCCAATGAATCACCGTTACACGCTAAAGCCACCAAACGGGTTTTGGGTGCCCAACAGGGAATAGTGCTAGTTCGTAATGCTGACCGGGTGGCTAATATTAGTAACGATGTCATTGGGGATATTGCGGGTACGGTATCAGGAGCATTGGGTATCTCCATTGTGGCTCGGGTGGCTTTACAATATCCTGGTATGGATGCTTTGGTTTTGAATATTTTAATCACAGCCTGCGTGGCCGCCCTGACCATTACCGGAAAAGCGTTGGGTAAAAAATTTGCTTTGGATAATTGCGATAAAATTATATTTTTTGTAGGTAAACTGATGGCCCATGTAGAAAAAATTATAGGGTGTGATCCCTATCGGAAGTGTCGTCGTCAAAAGTAATAGTAATAAAAGGTGGTTTCATTGATTTGAATCTGTTAGACAGTATTTATTCACCGCTTGACGTGCGTGCTTTATCCAATAGCCAGCTAAAACAGTTGGCAGCAGAGCTACGTCAACAAATAATTAAAACTGTTTCTGAAAATGGTGGCCATTTGGCTCCCAACCTAGGTGTTGTTGAACTTACACTGGCAATACATAAAGTGTTTGATACCACAGTGGACAAAGTGATCTTTGATGTTGGTCATCAGTGTTATGTGCATAAGCTACTTACTGGTCGTAGGAAAGAATTTCATACTTTGCGTCAATATCAGGGTATTTCGGGCTTTCCCCGCTGTTCGGAAAGTATTCATGATGCCTTTGGTACTGGTCACAGCAGTACTTCCATTTCAGCAGCATTAGGCATGGCCATTGCTAATCAACTACACCAAGAGAACCATTCTGTGGTGGCAGTGATCGGGGATGGTGCTATGACCGGTGGTATGGCCTTTGAGGCACTAAATTATGCGGGGTCATTGGGCACCAATTTAATAGTTATTTTAAATGATAACGAGATGAGTATCAGTGAAAATGTTGGTGGACTTGCTAAGTATTTAACCCGTATCAGAACTGACCCCAAGTATACTAAAGGCAAAGATGAACTGGAGAATATAATTAAAAGACTACCTGTTGGTAAACAGGTGCTTAAAGTGGCAGAACGCCTGAAGGATAGCTTTAAATATTTAGTTGTTCCTGGAATGCTCTTTGAAGAATTGGGTTTTACCTATTTAGGTCCCATTGATGGTCATAACACCCATGATCTCACCGACACATTAACCCAAGCCAAGGCCATGAAGGGTCCGGTGTTGGTGCATGCCATTACACAGAAGGGTAAAGGTTATAAGCCAGCAGAGGAAACACCGGACAAGTTTCATGGCGTTGGTCCCTTTGATATTGCCACCGGTGAAATATTAAAAAAGGACGGAGCACCTACCTATACCCAAATATTTAGCGATACTATAGTTAAGCTGGCTGATCAAGATGACAAAATTTTAGCCATCACCGCCGCCATGGCCGGGGGGACAGGTTTATCTGAATTTGCCAACCTTTATCCCCAACGGTTTTTTGATGTGGGCATTGCTGAACAACATGCGGTAACAATGGCTGCTGGGTTAGCTAACAGTGGTTTTAAACCGGTGGTGGCAATTTATTCAACCTTTATGCAACGGGCCTATGATCAAGTATTGCATGATGTTTGTCTGCAGAAACTACCAGTGGTGTTTGCCATCGATAGAGCGGGCATAGTTGGTGATGATGGGGCTACTCACCAAGGTGTATTTGATATTACGTTTATGCGTTCTATACCTAACATTATTTTCATGGCCCCTAAAGATGAAAATGAAATGCAGCATATGCTTAAAACAGCAATGGATTATTCGGGGCCAGCCGCCATTCGTTACCCCCGGGGTAGTGGTCTCGGAGTGGAAATGGATGCTACCCCAACGGCTTTGCCCATTGGAAAGGCAGAAGTTATCAGAGAGGGCAAAGATATTACATTGCTGGCCATTGGCAATATGGTTGCGGTGGTGGAAGAAGCTGCCAAAGAACTGAACAAACTAGGAGTACAAGCTACAGTAATCAATGCTAGATTTATTAAACCACTGGATGCAACCTGTATTAGCCATTATGCAGAAAAAACTGGTTGTCTGATTACCATAGAAGAACACGTTTTAACAGGTGGTTTTGGCAGTGCAATTCTGGAATTACTGGAGGCAAAAAGGTTAAATAACATAAAAGTGACCAGGTTGGGAATTCCAGATGAGTTTGTTGAACATGCCCATCCGTCAATTATGCGTAAAAAATACCGATTAACTGTGGCAGGGGTAGTGGAACAGGCTTTAACTATGTTGGGCAAACGTCCTAAGTTGTCTTAACGCGGGACTAACTGGAGGTAAATATGGCAGCAAAAGAAAGATTGGATAAGGTGCTGGTATCCCGCGGAGACTTTGCCAGTAGAGAAAAGGCCCGCTCCGCGGTAATGGCAGGATTGGTGTTTGTAAACGATCAACGGGTGGACAAGCCGGGGTACCAAGTGAACGCAGATGTGAAAATTGAAATTAAAGGTAAAGTATTACCATACGTTAGCAGAGGCGGATTAAAATTAGAAAAGGCAATAACCGCCTTTAATATAGATTTGAAGGGCAAAGTGGTGATGGACATTGGTGCCTCCACCGGCGGTTTTACCGACTGCGCGCTGCAAAATGGAGCAGTTAAGGTCTATTCTGTGGATGTAGGCTATGGACAACTTGCCTGGTCGCTACGGCAGGATCCGCGGGTGGTGGTGATGGAACGGACAAATATTCGCCATCTCACCAGTGATAAATTAAAGGAGTTACCTAATTTTTTTTCAATAGATGTTTCCTTTATATCGCTGGCTAAGGTCTTGCCTAAGTTAGAAGAATTGACTGATCCGGAGGCCAGTGGGGTAGCGCTAATTAAGCCTCAGTTTGAGGCCGGCCCTGAAAAGGTAGGCAAAAAAGGAGTAGTACGGGATGCCAATGTCCATAAAGAAGTAATCGGTAATGTCATCGCTGTGGGGAAAGAACTTGGCTATTCGGTGCTGGGTTTAGATTACTCACCGATTAAAGGGCCTGAAGGAAATATTGAATACTTGCTTTATTTTACCAAAGCAAGGGTTTCAGATAATGGAAATGCTATAGACGAGCAAATAATAGATAAAATTGTTGACAGCGCTCACGGGGCGGAGCTATGAAACCGGCAGATCTGTTGATTTTGGGCATTGTATTTGGTGCCCTTTTCATTTACTATTTAATCAAGTTAATACATACTTATAAGTTAAAACGACAAGCAAAAACCTCCAAGCGGGCTGAGAGGGTCGCTCAGAAATATTTAGAGCAACAGGGGTACACTATATTGTCTATTCAGCAAAGGGTACCGATTATTACCAAAGTGGATGGACGTAGTTACCAAAACCATGTCAAAGCAGATTTTATCGTCAAAAAGGGTGAGCAAAAATATGTGGCGGATGTCAAAACCGGTGCCCAGGTGCAACGCCCCACCAGTGCTGACATTAGAAGACAACTGCTGGAGTATTATCTGATTTACCAAACCGATGGTGTGTTGCTGGTGGATATGGAAAACAAAAAAATACACACAATTGAATTTCAGCTAAAATTGCCGGACAGTAGAAAAAAGTTATTAAGTTATCTGATCGCGATGGCATTTGGTGCATTATTGGTGTTGATACTGGTTAAGGGAGGACTGATTGCTTGAAAACCATCGGAATAGTTTTAAATAAGCAGAAGTACAAAGTGGCTCCGGTGGTGGAAGAAGTTTGTCGTTGGCTGGAAAATAGAGGTATTAGAGTGCTGTTAAACGACGAATGTGCGGAAAGTCTTGGAGTTACCAATAAAGGTTTAACGTTGGAACAACTGGCAAAATTCTCCGATTGCATTATGGTGTGGGGTGGAGACGGCACTATTCTTAATAGTACTCGGATAGCTGCGCCGCTGGGTACCCCCCTTTATGGAGTTAATGCAGGTAGGCTGGGCTTTTTGACAGAAGTTGATATTCCCGATCTAATACCAGATTTAGAGAAACTTTTGGTGGGAGACTATACCATAGAAGAGCGGATGATGATTGAAGCCAGGGTTAATCGTCAAGGGCAAGTGATACAAACATCCCACGGCTTAAATGATGCGGTCATTTCCAAGGGTGCACTGGCAAGGATGATTTGGCTACGCATTTATTCTGATGGGGAGTTGGTTAACAGTTATCCTGCCGATGGGGTAATAGTTGCCAGTCCCACCGGCTCAACTGCCTATTCATTATCAGCAGGTGGACCGATAGTGGGACCAAACTTGGATTTAATGGTGATTAGCCCCATCTGTCCCCATACATTATCTGCCCGGCCGTTGGTAATTTCACCGGAAGACGTTATTTCAGTGGTGCCTGATATACCCCATGGCGAAAGTGAAATCATGTTGACTTTAGACGGACAGTATGGCTATAAGCTGCAACCGAAGGATGACGTGCAAATTCGCCGAGCACCCTATGCAGCTAAATTTATTAGAACCCATAAATCTAATTTTTACAGTGTATTGCGGGAAAAACTGGAGGAATGGAGCAGTTTTCATGAATAGGGGACATAAGAGTGCAGTGGCTTTGGCTCACCAATTTATCGCCAATGCTTTGCCAGAGAATGGCGTGGCGGTGGATGCCACTGCTGGAAATGGCAACGATACAGTTTTTTTGGCAGAAAAAATGCCCAAAGGGACAGTTTACTCCTTTGACATTCAACCAGAGGCGTTGGCACAAACCAAAGTTTTATTAGAAAAACAAGGGCTATCTAATGTAAAATTAATACATGATGGGCATCAAAATATAGATAGCCACTTAAGTGGTCCGGTGGATGCGGCGATGTTTAACTTGGGCTACCTCCCTAAAGGTGATCACAGCATCACCACTAAGCCGGACAACACCGTAGTGGCGCTGGATAAAGTGACTAAAATGTTAAAGGTGGGTGGCCGGATTAGTTTAATCGTCTATACTGGACACCCGGGTGGTTTAGACGAACTGATGGCGGTGGAAAACTACCTCAGCGGGTTAGACTCTCTGTCTTATTGGGTAACGGGCTTAAAATTTATTAACCGGCCGCCCACAGCACCAGTATCATTTTTTGTAGAAAGGGTGATTTAATGACCAAGGCCAGGCGTCAATTAAAAATACAAGAGATCGTAAGGGATCACCCAATAGAAACCCAGGAAGAACTTGTGTATGAATTGAGAAAAGCTGGCTATGATGTTACCCAAGCCACGGTATCGAGAGATATTAAAGAACTGGGTTTAATTAAAATACCTGGGGACAATAATGTTTCCAGATATGCCATGCCCAATCAACCAATTGTCAGACGTAATGATGAACGTCTAAAGCGACTGTGTAAGACATCGGTCATTACATTGGATTACAGTGAAAATTTAATAGTTATCAAAACCATGCCTGGTGAAGCAATGGGTGTGGCCTCTGCCATTGATCAATCCAATTGGCCAGAAATTATTGGTACCATTGGCGGTGATGACAACATTTTGGTAATTGTAAAGCCCAAAAAGGCAGCCGCTATGTTGGTGGACAGATTTAATGAGATGATCAAGGGGTGATGGTATGCTGCGCTCACTCTACATTAAAAATTTTGCTTTGATTGATGATATAACAGTGGAATTTGGACCAGGTCTAAATATTTTGACTGGTGAAACCGGTGCTGGTAAATCCATTTTATTGGATGCTTTGCAGGTGGCTTTGGGAGGCCGGGCATCGGCTGAGTACATTCGGGCTGGAGAAGAAAAAGCAGTAATTCAGGCAGCCTTCGAGGTGGAAACCGAAAGTTTACTCAGCCGTTTAGAAGATTTAGGTATTGCCCCTCCAGAGGATGGAGTGTTAGTGCTTTCCCGGGAAATTACCCGCAATGGTCGCAACCTGTGCCGGGTTAACGGACAAATGATCGCGTTAACTATGTATAGACAAGCTGGTGGTGGTTTGGCTGACTTACACAGCCAGCATCAACAACAGTCACTGTTGGATACTGAACGGCATTTGGATTTATTAGATAGTTATGGTGGGTTAGTGGGTCAAAGGGAAAAGGTGAATCAGTTTTACCATCAGTGGCACCGACTGCAAAATAAATTAGAACAGCTGCAGACTAACGCCCGAGAAACCGCACGGCAGATGGAGATGCTAACGTTTCAACTAAAGGAGATTGAGGTTGCCAATCTTAGCCCCGATGAAGATGAACTGCTGGTTAACGAACGCAACCTGTTGGTTAACGCGGAAAAAATATCGACTTTAGCCAATTTAATTAATCAGGCGTTGTATAACGGCGGTGGCAAATATCAGGCGGCAGCAGTGGAGTTGATTGGCGAAGCGTTAAACTCAGTCAGAGAACTAAGCCAATACGATCCAAAGGTTGAAAGCCATTTAGAAAGTTTGGAATCCGCAATGTACGCCATTGAAGATGTGGCTAGAGAAATGTCTGGCTATCTGGATAACGTTGATTTTGACCCCCAACGTCTGGATTATATAGAAAGACGGATAGATGAGATTAATCGCCTAAAGAGAAAGTACGGCGAAACGGTTTCAGATATTTTGTCTTACTATAACAACATTGCCACTCAGTTAAATGAATTATCCAATTCTGAAGAACAATATGAGCAGTTACAGACCCAGGCTGATGAATACAGAAAACTGTATCAGCAAGAGGCGGATAAATTAAGCCAGTTGCGCCAACATGCTGCCAGAAAATTACAAGGGGATGTGGCAGCTGAACTGGCTCAGTTGGAAATGGAAAAGGTGAAATTTAAAATAGCGTTCCTTCCCTTGGACAAACCATCAGCCAAAGGAAATGACGACGTAGAATTTTTGATTGCTCCTAACCCCGGCGAACCATTAAAGCCATTACATAAAACAGCTTCCGGCGGGGAACTGTCCCGGTTTATGTTGGCGATAAAGACCCTGTTGGCTGAGGTGGATGCAGTGGGCACACTGGTATTTGATGAAGTGGATACCGGGATAGGTGGCCGGGCATTACAATCAGTGGGTGAAAAAATGGCCCAAATTGGTAAGTCGAGACAGGTAATAACTGTTACCCATGCACCCCAAGTGGCCTGTTTTGCAAAAAATCATTATTTAATTAAAAAAGAAGTGACAAACAACCGCACCTTTACCAAAATTACTAAATTGGATTACGATGGACGTCTGCATGAACTGGCAAGAATGCTGGGAGGAAAAGATACCAGCAATGTCGTTATGACCCATGCAGAAGAATTACTAAAATTAAGTTCATAAAATTACCAAAAGCGCACTTTTAATGGCGCTTTTTTTGTTTGCTCTTTACACATTTATTTGCTGGTAGAAAAACAAAAAGTTACATAACGGCCAACTCTCTGATAAACATTGACTTTGGAAAAATGAGACACAATTACAATTAATAAATGACATTTTTATAGGTTACTTTAATATTACGCTCAAACATCTAAAAGTGTTATTTGGGCCAAAAGTTAATGTTTTATTAAGTCCGGAGGTGAGATTAAAAAACAAAGGGGGATTTGGCCGTTGAACCGTGACAAAATAAAATTTACCGCATTTATCACGATAATCTTATTGACCATGGTTTGTTTTAACACCCAAGTGATGCATTTGGGTACCCTTCCTTTAACTCAAAAAATCACCGTTGGTGAATCATTGGATTTAGGCTTTAAAGCCACTGGCCGATTTCTTAATGCCCTACAGGTAGATATTAATGACAGCAGTACCTTTACCTTTACCCTTACCAGCACTGCACCCATTGTTACTACTCCCGGCGAACTAAATATGACTGTCAAGTTGTTTGGTATCATACCATTGCGTCAAGTAACAATTGACGTAGTGCCACAAACCAAAGTGGTTCCAGGTGGCCACTCGGTGGGAGTGATGGTCCATTCCCGTGGTGTAATGGTGGTGGGCATGTCCACTGTGGAAAACGCAGAGGGAAAACAATTTAACCCGGCCCAAAATGCTGGGATAAAGGTTGGTGACGTCCTCTTAAAGATTAATGGTAATGCTGTCAAAACAGAGAGCCAAGTGCGCAGCATTATAAATCAAGCCAGCAAAAGTAAGAAAGTATTAATTTTTGAGTTAGAAAGACATGGTCGAACCTATACCACTGAAGTTAACCCAGTCTATAACCATAATACCAAACAATATATGGTTGGTTTATTTATTCGGGACAGTGCTGCTGGTGTAGGTACTTTAACCTTTTATGACCCCAAAACCAAATCATATGGTGCTTTGGGACATATCATCACAGATATTGATACCGGTAAAAAGGTTGATATGTCCAATGGCCGGATTATCGGTGCCTATATTCAGGGAATTCACCCTGGGCAAAAAGGGCAACCAGGAGAAAAAGTGGGTATAATCGAAACTAATAATAGTATGTCCGGTACGATAAATAGCAATACTCCCTATGGCATTTTTGGTCAATTATCTCAGCCTATCAAAAATCCATTTTTTAATGACCCGATAGCCATTGCCTTAACAAATCAGATTGAAGAAGGTCCGGCAGAGATTTTTACAGTGCTGGAAGGAAATAAAATAGAAAGATTTAAAATAGAAATAGAAAAGGTTGCCAGACAGTCACATCCTGAGGGAAAAGGAATGATAATAAAAATTACTGATCCAAAATTGCTTAAAACAACAGGCGGAATAATACAAGGAATGAGTGGTAGTCCAATAATTCAATATAAAAATGATCAGCCTTTATTAGTGGGAGCAGTAACTCACGTTTTTATCAATGATCCTACCCGGGGCTATGGAGTACTGGCTGAGTGGATGCTGCAACAAACAAAAACTATGTCAAAAATTAACAAAAATAACATGACGAATGATGATGTTATTTCAAGGCAAACGACGAACAATGCAGCATAAATAAGCTAAATAATTTAATTTGTCAATTACGGGGTTTTTTAATGAAATTGATAATTTTTTACAGTTGAAAGAGGAGTTTATAATCCGGTTGTCGAATGTTTATGCACATAGATAAAAATTACCAACCGATGGTAAAAATAAACAAATAATGGGAGGCGGGGTTTTAATAAAATGGCGATTAAGGTGCTAGTTGCGGACGACAACCGAGATTTTTGTGAATTATTAAAGGAGTTTATCGATTCCCAAGAAGATTTAGTGTTGTCAGGTTTGGCGTACAATGGTTTGGAGGCATTAGAATTAATCGAACAACAAAAACCTGATGTAATTGTCCTTGATGTAATTATGCCACATTTAGACGGCATTGGGGTGCTGGAGAAGATTTCTTCTAATTTAACATCCATTAAACCTAAAGTTATTATGCTTACAGCCTTTGGCCAGGAAAATATAACCCAAAGGGCTGTTGAACTTGGGGCTGATTACTATATTTTAAAACCATTTGATTTCACAGTTCTGGCCACTCGCATTAGGCAATTGTTTAAGGGAGTAGCGGGTGGTGGTTCAGAATATATTTCACCAGTTAAAACCAAAAACTTGGACGTGGCAGTAACTAATATTATACATGAAATGGGTGTGCCGGCACATATTAAGGGTTATCATTATTTACGGGATGCTATTTTGATGGTGATAGATGATGTTGGTCTTTTGGGTGCCGTTACCAAGGAATTATACCCAATGATTGCTCAAAAATATAACACAACACCCAGTAGGGTAGAGCGGGCAATTCGCCATGCCATAGAATTGGCTTGGGATAGAGGCAACATTGAAATGATGACCAAGTTCTTTGGCTACACTATTAATCTTGATCGCGGTAAACCCACCAACAGCGAATTTATTGCCATGGTGGCAGACAAATTGCGGATTGAAATTAAGGCTGGTTAATGGGTTGGGTTTAATGTTTAATGCGGAATTATAAATTTTTATTACTAACACCTCTTATAAAATAAGAGGTGTTATATTTTGTATATATTTACTAATTTTGTGAAATAATATTATAAACTTATATAGGGAGGAACTTGCTTATGGACGTTGATATGAGTGTTGATGAAGTATTGGCTCAAATTAGGCAACTTCGTAATGATGGTCAGTCACTTAGTAAGAAAAAAATAAAGCAATCTCACCCAGAATTGATGAGAAGTGCTTTGTATTATTTTCCCAGTTGGGAGCATGCTATTGATAATATTAAATAGATCTCATAAACACCCATTATGGGTGTTTGTTTTTACTGATAAATATCTAAAAGTAATCCAGCAATTTTATCTACTTTAGCGATTACTTCTAGCGTGTCCTGTTGCTCGCTTAAAAAGTGATTAGTTAATTGTTCTACCTCTTGATCAATAATTTCAATCCTTAGATATAGATTACTGTAATCAACACTTCTTACCCGTTTAATTTTATGATAATTTTTTAGCACATAAGCAAGATATTCTCTAATTTGTTCCTTATATTCCATCACATTTTCAGGTGTAATCTGTTGCTTAAGTTTATTGCCTAAATCTTTAATTTTATCTAGCATTTCTTTAAGTTGCTGTTTGGTATGGTCTTTGTTAGCCATATCCATAAAATTCGAAAATGATTTTTGATTTTTGGCATCCACTCTCTTGGTATCTTTAGTCCATAGAGACTGTTTATTGATGTTAGATATTTTCATACTTACCCCGCCCTAAATTTTCCCCAATGTTTAGTTTCCTGTGCTGCCAAACCCGCCGGAACCCCTAGCGGTATGGTTTAACTCCTCACATTCCACAATCTCAATGGCTGGTAACCGATGAATGATGGCCTGGGCAATTCTATCCCCCGGTTGAAATGTTACTGCATGATTTCCAGCATTGTATAATAGAACCTTTACCTCACCGCGGTAATCGGAATCCACTACGCCCACAGCATTACTTAAAGTGATACCATGCTTTTTGGCATTACCACTGCGAGGATAGATTAGCATTGCGTAACCCGGTGGCAACTCAAAGGCCAGACCGGTGCTAGCAGCGCGATGTTCGCCTGGTTTTAGGTAAATTTCTTCAACGGTATGTAAGTCGAAACCAGCACTTCCCAGTGTGGCTTTAATTGGTACTTGTGCGTCGGGGGATAACTTTTTTACCTTTATCTTTGCCTGATATTCCATGTTAAGCTCACTCCTAAATTATCTGTTGACCCCTACATTATAATATTTTTTCTTCCCCTTGGCTAGGATTGACATAATATTACCTAGGTAGGTATAGAGCAAAAAATACACAAGCCCTAGTGTTGACTAGATAGAACTCACATGTTAACATATACCCATGGGGGTAGGGGTAGTGGTTAAAAAGTAATTAACATTGAATTAAACTATGAGATTAAGAGAAATATAGGGAGGTCAATAAAATGAGAAAGAATGATTTGCAAATCAGCAGATTTCGTAAACAGGCAATTACATGGGTAGTGCTACCTGGGGTGCTTATTGCCGGATGGCTTTACCCACCGGTGGGTTTTGCATTATTGCTTTGCATGATCGGCGCCGTTGGCTTATCTTTCTTCAGAGGCAGAGCATGGTGTGACTGGATGTGCCCCCGAGGGGCGTTCTTTGATATCTTTTTTTACCGACCCCACCAAAGCAAGCCGATACCGGCATGGCTGCGTGCTAAAAAATTGCGTTATTTCATGTTAGGGTTGATTGTAGTGGTGTTGGGTGGGCAATTATACTTTGCTTGGGGAGATCTTTATGGCATGGGTATGGCATTCACCCGGTTGCTTACAACCACAACTGTGATTGGTATAGCACTTGCTTTGTTTGCCCACCCCAGGGGCTGGTGTCATATTTGCCCAATGGGAACACTGGCCAGTATTTTTGGTAAAGGTAAGATGCCTTTATTTGTTAACGGCAGTAAATGTACCGAGTGTGGTAGGTGTTCTTCAGCTTGTCCGATGGGATTAACTCCCAATGGAGATAAGGAAAGTGGAATGCTACTTGACCCTGATTGTATCAAGTGTGGTAGTTGCACCGCAGTCTGTGCCAGAAAAGTCCCCAGTTTTGAAGAGTTAAACCAAGGGATGCTTGTAGAAAGAAAGGGTGCTTAACAATCAGATATATGCTAAAATATTGGGCAAAATCTTTTTAGTTATGGAGGTTCTTTCTATGGAATGGATTTTATTTGATTATCCCAGATGAAGTACTGTTAAAAAGGCCAAGGAGTGGCTTAATCAAAAGGGCATTAAATTCAACACCCGTCATATAGTTGACCAAAATCCTACCAAGGATGAAATTAAGGATTTACATGTTAAAAGTGGTTTAGAAATTAAAAAAATGTTTAATACCAGTGGTAAAAAATATAAAGAGTTAAGAGTTAAAGATCAATTAAAAACTGCCAGTGCAGATGAATTGTATGAGTTACTAGCATCCGATGGTATGTTGGTGAAACGGCCAATTTTAACCAACGGACAAAAGGTGTTAGTGGGCTTTAAAGAAACAGAGTGGGCGCAACTACTGGGAGTATAACGTAAAGCAGGTTTCCTTGTTTAAAGGAAACCTGCTTTTCTAATTATTAAGCGTTGTTAATACCGGCTGTCACTTCATTTTCCAGCTGATTTAATTCTTCTTCAGTTAGTTTTCGCTTTAAGAATTTTTCTAAGGCATTGATGGAGGCCACCAAGGCCACCCTTTCTACGTTTACCCGGGGTTTAGGTTCAAAGTAACTGGGTTCAGGTATTTTGGCTGATGGTAGCCCTGGACTCAATTGATCAGCCATTTGATCTAGGGAAGGGGGTTCCTTTTCATTGTATGTTAACTCAATGTTTTCATCATCTGCTATATTTCCCATGGTGGACCTGATGAATTCCTCAGCTTGTTCTTGTAGTTCTTTTTGTCTGCGTCTTTCTTCGGCCTTTTGTTTTCTTTCCAGTTGTTTAATTTTAGCCAGCTCAATATTTTCTAATACGTTGACTAATTCTTCTTTATGCCCTTCAATAAATTCTTTATCCACCTCGGGATTGTTTTCAGCTAATTCAATCAAGCCTTCTTGATTGCGGATCACTACCTGAAGGGAAGGGTAGTATTTTAATGGCAGTTTAGACCATTCTTTATTATATTCTTGTCCAGAGACGGTAAAAAGTGACTCATTCTTTTTTGCCATTGGCCTCATTCCTTTCCTGTTTTTAGTCACCAGCTAATTATACAACATTATTAATGATAATGGGTTTTTCAATTAACCTTTTGTCTGAATAAAAAGACACCTGGGCTGCGTTATTAACAATACATAAAGGGGCCGTTGCAAGTTTTGCAACAGCCCCAGCATATCAATATCTCAGGTTTGCTTAATTAACATTAAGAATTACTTATATACTGGTCTATGGCTTCTGCCACTCTTTTGGAAACCCTTACCGCTTCCACTACGGTTTTGGCCCCTGTGACCACATCTCCCGAAGCGAATACACCTTCACGGGTGGTTCTGCCGCAGTCATCAGTAATTATTAACCCCCAATTGTTAATTTCAATTCCCTTTGTGTTGGCTACGATGTTTGCCCGTGGACCTTGGCTAATGGCGATAATTACCGAATCCGCTGCAAAAACTGCTTCCGAATCAGCCACTTCCACCAGTTTGTTGTCTCCGTCATCAGTAACCATTGCTTTGGCTTCCACATATTTAACACCGTCATCAATTATTTCAATTGGTTGCTTATAAAACTCAAATTTGACGCCATCTATTTTAGCATATTTTACTTCGTAATCTCGGGCTGTGATGTCGTCAGGTCCCTTTCGGTACATAATAGTGACTTCTTCAGCACCTTGCCGCAGCGCAGTTCTCGCCACATCCATGGCCACGTTGCCAGCGCCCACAACACACACTTTTTTACCTAAATTGTAAACTTCTGGATTTTTTAAATAGTCAATGGCGAAATGGACATGCCCCAGACTTTCTCCTTTGATGCCCATGGCTTTTGGCTTCCAAACCCCGGTGCCAATAAAAATAGCCTTGTAACCATCCCGAAATAAATCATCGATGGTGATATTAGGACCAATTAAGGTATTAGGTCTAATTTTTATGCCCATGGCCAACAGCTTATCCTTTAATCTGGTGAGAATGGATTTTGGTAGCCTAAACTCAGGAATGCCGTATCTTAAAACACCACCAATTTTGTCATGGGCTTCAAAAATGGTAATGTCATATCCTTTGGTGGCCAGCATAAAGGCGATGGTAATACCGGCTGGTCCAGAACCAACGATGGCAACTTTTTTGGTTTTGTCGATCTGGTTATCCGGCTTAAATTTATCGAGAAAATAATCAGAAATATAGTTCTCTATAGAGCTTATTTGGACGTTGGTACTTTTTTTACCTAATATGCAGTGACCTTCGCATTGGGCTTCGTGTGGACAGACCAATGAACAAACAACGGATAGGGGATTATTTTTAAAGAGCATTTCCCCCGCCTGATCTATTTCACCTGCTAATAACAGCTTAATTACTTCATTAATTGGTGTGTTAACGGGGCAACCTTTTTTACACTGCGGCTTTTTACACTGCAAACATCTGCTGGCTTCTTCCAATATATGTTTTCCCATTATGTCAACTCCCTGTTGAGAATACTATGATTATCTCAACATTTTATCAGTGGGTCAAGTCAATAAATAAATAATCTACACCACTTATATTATTCCTACCGCCTCTTGAGAAAATTTCATGCAAACGCCGGTTTGTTCGGCAGCAGTGACCACTGCTTTGGCCACCGCAGGCACTACACCTTCGTTAAATACAGAAGGGATAATATTTTCTGCTGACAATTCATTTTCCTTGATTGTGCCGGCTAAGGCGTGGGCGGCTGCAATACACATTTCATTGTTAATTTTTCTGGCATGACAGTCTAAAGCCCCACGAAAAATACCCGGAAATGCCAACGCGTTATTAATTTGATTGGGGAAATCGGATCTGCCGGTTGCTATCACTGCACAAATGTCTTGGATTTCTTCAGGTTTAACTTCAGGCTCAGGGTTTGCTAGGGCAAACACAATGGGCTTTTCGGCCATGTTAGCAACATCTTGTTTGGTTAATAAACCCGGAGCCGAAACACCGATAAAAACATCCGCATCTTTGATTACTTCAGTTAAATTACCTTGCAATCCATGGTGATTGGTGTTTTCGGCAATCCAAACTTTGATGGAGGACAAATTGGGACGGCTTTTAGTAATGGCACCATTTCGATCACATACAATGATGTTTTTAACACCGGCGCCAATGAGTATCTTGGTAATGGCTACCCCAGCAGCACCAGCGCCACTTAATACAACTTTAATATTTGTCAACCCTTTGCCCACAACCTTCAAAGCATTGATCAAACCTGCCAGAGTTACTACCGCTGTGCCATGTTGGTCATCGTGAAATACCGGGATGTCCAGCATTTTAGATAACTTGTCTTCTATTTCAAAACATTTAGGGGCGGCAATATCTTCGAGATTGATACCGCCAAAGACCGGGGCACAGGCTGCTGCCACTGCAATAATCTGTTCGGTGTCATGTACATTTACGCAAAGGGGAATTGCATCCACATTGGCAAATTGTTTAAATAGTGCTGCCTTACCCTCCATTACCGGTAAAGCTGCCTCTGGCCCCAGGTTGCCTAATCCTAATATGGCTGATCCGTCAGTAACAATAGCCACGGTATTACCCTTCATAGTCAAATTGTATGCTCGGTATGGATCGTTAGCTATAGCTTGAGACACTTTGGCCACGCCGGGAGTATAAACAATGGACAGGTCTTCCCAGTTGTTGATGACACGTTTAGAATTTACTTCAATTTTTCCGCCCAAGTGACTGTTAAAAACCCGATCTATAATACTTACCACTTCTACATCGGGCATGTTTTTCAAAATATGTACCAGTTCATCTAATTTACCTTGGTCGTAAAGCCTTACCATTAATTGTCTAGTAGTGTGAGTGGGGGAGGCCGAAACTAAGTCTATCGCTCCCAGGCTACCACCCTCATCGCTAATTATTGTCAGTATTTGGGCTAACTTACCAGGGCGGTTCGGTAGTTTAATAGTAATTAATATATTAGTAGACATATAACTGCACCTCTCTTAGTGTAGTTTGAATACTTAATATTTATATTAAACATTGTATATTGTATACAATTAAATATTAAAATTTTTAACTTAATATGTCAACAAAAAAAGGAACTGTTGCAAAACTTTGCAACAGCCCCTTTATGAATTGTTAATAACGAAACCTAGGTGTCTTTTACCTTTGCTTTTTAGATAAAAGGTCAATTAAAAAACCAGCACCTGCTGCCGGAGACAGCCGGATGAGCTTAGTTCGGTCTGCGCAACTATCCTCAAAGTGAGCAGTGCAGCAGGCGCTGGGTTTAGTTTCTTTTTACTAACCTATTTTATTTAAAATATCTCGGGCAGCTAATACGCCAGAAACTGAAGCTTGCATTAGGCCTCTGGTTATGCCTGCACCATCACCGATGGCGTATAAACCGTTAATGGCGGTTTCCAGTTGTGGACTTACCGACACTCTGGAGGAATAAAATTTCACTTCTACACCGTAAAGCAATGTGTTTTTGCCATACATTCCGGGGCAGATGTTATCCAATGCCTTTAAGGTTTCCATGATTGGCACCAGATGCCTGTGGGGCAGTACATATGAGAGATCCCCTGGTACCGCGTCTTTAAGGGTGGGTTTCAGTGCCAGCTTTTTCATGCGATCAACATCAGTTCTGCGTCCCATTTTCAAATCTTCCAGTCGTTGTACCATAATGCTGCCGCCAGTGAGCATGTTACCTAACTGGGCAATGTACTTCCCGTATCTAATGGGGTCATCAAAGGGATCGGTAAATCTAGATGACACCAGCAATGCAAAGTTAGTGTTTTCAGATTTGACGGAACTATAGCAATGGCCGTTAACTACTGCCAGGCCTTCATCATAGTTTTCTTGGGCTACAAAACCGCCGGGGTTCATGCAAAAAGTTCTGACCTTGTTTTCAAAGGTATCACTATAATAAAGAAACTTAAATTCATATAGGCGATCAGTAATTTTATCGGTTACACAGCGTGGAACTTCAACCCGCACACCAATGTCCACCTGATTGCTGGTGGTTTGAATGCCCAATTGTTTGCATTCATTATGAAACCAATCGGCACCATTTCTACCAACGCTGACCACAACATAATCAGCGTAGAATTTTTCATTATTGGTTTCGACACCGATTACTTGCATGGTGTTTTTATCGTGAAGCACATGCTGAACTATGGTCATGTCGCGAATATCGACATTTGGATAGGCCTTAATGGTTTGGTACATCTCATCCATTATGCGGGCACTATCTTCAGTACCTAAGTGCCGCACCGGGCACCTAACCAAGTTTAAGCCATAACATTTGGCTTTATAGCTCACTTGGTCGGCAAATTCGCTGTCGTAATATATCTTTTCATTACCGCCATAACCTAAATATATACTGTCAACGTAATTGATTAATTCACTTACCTTTTCTTCGCCCCAAAATTCACTCAGAACCTCTCCGCCTACTTCTGGAGATAAACTAAGTTTGCCGTCACTAAATGCACCGGCACCACCCCAACCAGAAGTGATGGAACAGGGAGTACAATTGGTACAATTAAAGGTTTTGCGTTTTGGGCATTTCCGGTTCTTAATAATTCTTCCTTTTTCTAGTATTAATAGCTTAGTGTCTGGTTTTTCTTTTAATAATTCCAAGGCTGTAAAAATTCCTGCTGGCCCAGCTCCAATGACAATGACATCGTATTTGCTCATCGGTTTTCACCTCATATAGTACATATTTTAACCAATAGATTATACCACGTTAAAGATTAAAAAGAAATATTAATCCATGTTAAACTTTTTAAAATACTTCTGGTATGATAAAAAAGGTATCTATATTTAAATACAGAATTAATTTTATAAAAAAATATTATAGAATGGGTGAGTCTCTAAGTAACAATGGATGATAAACGTTATAATAAATCATTTGCTATAGATACCGTTGCGATGATTTGCTTGTTAATGATATTTATATTGAGCATGTTTGCCTACAATAATTACCTATTGTTTCATACGTTAGTTGAGGGCTTTTGTATCATTGTGGCTTCTTTAATGTATGTAATGGCAACTAAAACCTATAGACACTCCAATAATGATTTTCTATTATTTTTAGGAACAGCTTACTTATTTATTGCCTATTGGGATTTTCTTCATTTAATTACCTATGAAGGTATTGACATCATTATAATAGAAGGTGCTGATATACCTACGCAGTTATGGGTGATAGCTAGGTATTTAGAGGCCTGTACACTGTTTATTGCACCATTCTTTATAGAAAAGTCTGTTAAATATAGAAATATTTTTTTGGTCTACGCCAGTATAACTGTTGTTTTTACAGCCATGGTTTTTCATACGGACATTTTTCCTGTTTGTTATATTGACGGTGATGGCCTGACATACTTTAAAATTGTTAGTGAGTATGTGATTTGTATACTGACCCTTGGTGGGGCGCTCTTATTGTTTCGGAAAAGGAACAGTTTAAATAGAATCACCTATATCTTTTTGGAATCGGCAATGGTAATTTTTATTTTGTCTGAATTATGCTTTACTCTATATGTAGATGTTTATGGAATATTTAATTTTATTGGACATGTGTTGAAGTTAGCGGCTTATTATTTGATTTATCAAGGTATTATTCGGCTAGGTCTGGAAGCTCCTTATGATACCATATTTAATAAATTAAATAGTACCATGAATGAGTTATATGAAATTAATGAAAAGTTGGCACAGCAACAGAAAAAGTTGGAGCAGGCAAATCAACAGTTAAGGAAGAACGATCGGTTAAGAAACGAAATGTTAAATAACATCAACCATGAGTTAAAGTCGCCACTGGCGGCAATTGTTGCCTTTACCGAGTTACTGGCTGATGAAAAAACTGGACCGCTAAATGACATGCAGCGGGACTATTTGTCCGAAATAGCCGATAGTAGTAAAGAGTTAAATAACCGAGTAAATGAAATTATGCGTATTTCCAAGGTTAAGGCAGGGAAGGTCGTCCTACATATGGAGCCTTTAGATATTAACGAGCTTGTCACCAGCATGGTGCGGAGAATAAAACCACAATTTGATAAAAAAGGAATTACCATTGCAGTAAAATCAGAGACCGAGCTGAGTTGCGTCATGGGTGATAAAGAGAAAACTGGTCAGATTATTACCAATTTACTTTCCAATGCCCTTAAATTTACACCTGCCGGCGGTGCTGTTAACGTGCAAATAAATGAAGATGCAGTTTTCAAAATGATGGGTATAACCATAGAGGATAACGGCATCGGAATTGCTTCTGAACATCACCAAGCGGTATTTCAATTGTTTTTTCAAGTGGATGGTACCGATGCAAAGGAATATGATGGTAGCGGAATTGGATTAGCTCTGGTTAAAAGTTTGGTGGAGTTACAGGGGGGAACAGTATATTTAGAAAGCACGCTTGGTAAAGGCAGCAAATTTTCCTTTACGTTACCCCTTTACCAGCCGGAGATAGGTACGCTGCAGCGGAAGCAAATAATGTAGAGAGGTGGATATTATGGTGCAAAAAATATTAGTGGTGGATGATGACCCCAAAATACTAAAAATACTTAAACATACCCTGGCCAGAGAGGGGTTTGAAGTAATTTGTGCCTCCGGAGGTATCGAGGCAATAGAAATTATTCAAGGCAGTTGTCCCAACCTAGTGGTGTTAGATATTATGATGCCTGGTTTAGATGGTTTTGAGACGCTAAAAGAAATCAAAAAAATTAGCGATGTACCAATAATTATTTTGTCTGCCCGGGATGACGAAATAGATAAAGTTGTGGGTTTTCGGATGGGAGTGGATGATTATCAAACAAAGCCCTTTAGCCCAGTGGAGTTAGCATTAAGGGTTAAGGCGGTGTTAAAACGCAGTGAAACCTTCAGTTCACCCAATAGGGAAATAATAAAATACAATGGACTAAATATTAATTATGAACGCAGAGAAGTGATTAAAAGGGGTAGGGAGACCAGCCTAACCCCAAAGGAATTTGAGTTGTTGTGGCTATTGGCCTCTAATCCCAATAAAGTATTCACTAAGGCCCAATTGCTTAATCGGGTTTGGGGCATTACATATGAAGGTGACGACAACACAGTAAATGTTCATATTCGACGCTTGCGGGAAAAGATAGAAGATAATGCCGCTGTGCCCAAATACATTAAAACCGTTTGGGGTATCGGGTATAAATTTGATGTTAATGAAGAAAATCAATTCTAAACGTAAGTTGTAACAAAGGGAGATTGTACCATGCAAAATAACAAAAGAAAAGATCAAAAACCATCGTGGCAGGTATGGTGGCGACTTTTAAGGCCCCACACCCTGACCGCTTCTTTCATACCGGTTTCGATTGGCACTGCTTTAGCAATCCAGTACGCCAAAATTGACCTGTTACTTTTTGGAGCTATGTTGTTGGCCTGTATTTTAATTCAAGCAGCAACCAATATGTTCAACGAGTATTATGACTATGTAAGGGGATTAGATACAGCTGAATCAGTGGGAATTGGCGGTACCATTGTAAGGGATGGCGTGCATCCCAAAGTAGTTTTGCGTTTAGCCATGGCGTTTTTGGTTTTAGCTACATTATTTGGGGGATATATCTGTTATCAAAGTAGTTGGTGGATAGCTTTAATCGGATTAGTTTCTATGGCCGTTGGTTACCTTTATACCGGTGGTCCGTATCCAATAGCATATACCCCCTTAGGTGAATTGGTTTCAGGTTTTTTAATGGGCACTGTTATTACAATGATTTCTTTCTTTATCCAGACGGGTATTGTTTCTTGGCAGAGTTTTATTATTTCGGTACCGATTTTAGTATTGGTGGGCGCAATCATGATGTCTAACAATATTCGTGACCTGGAGGGGGATAAAGCAAAGGGCCGCAGAACCCTGGCCATCCTGCTGGGTAAAGAGAGTGCCATTAAATTTATGGCCGGAATGTTTATATTTTCATATCTATGGGTGTTAATACTTGTGGTTATTAACTATCTCTCTCCATGGTTGTTACTGGTATTACTCAGTGTGCCCAAACCCATTAAAGCAATTGGCGGCTTTAAAAATAACAATTTGCCAATAAAGATGATGCCAGCCATGAGGGCAACAGCCCAAACAAATACTTTTTTTGGTTTTTTACTGGTTATGGGGCTGTTGATTAGCAATATGTTTTAATATTAATAAGGTCTGTAATATGAGACCAAAGTTCTATGTGGTTAAAGCTAGATTTCACTATTGTCAATTGACTAACTGTGATATAATTAACTAGAATTTTTTTAAAAGGGAGGTAGTTTTTTGAAAAGGAAAAATCTATTAATTGTTTTATTGACGTTAGCTTTGTGCTTTAGCATTGTCTTTGCTACCAATGCTACTCAACCAACTGCAAAGGACTTAGTTTTAGCAAAAGTTAAGAACTTTGAATTGGGTTATGATAAAGGATTCTATGACAAGTCCGAAGGTACAACCCAATTTAATATTCAAAAATTTGATGGTACCATCAAGGATGAGCTGGGTGACTTCGCAGGAACAAAATTTGAAATGTTGGCCCAGTTAGATAGTGCCAGCAACAGCATCAAAATTAACTATAATACTGACGTAAAAGGCAACAAAGCCAGTGGCGACATCTTTTTAAAAGATGACATGGTGATTTTTACCAAAGACCTTCTTGATGTGCTACAAAGCTTTGGCATTGATGTTGAACCGGAAATGCTTGGTTTAACGGGCAAAGTACCCCAATACCTATATGTTAAGGATCAGCAATTAAGTAGTGTTTGGGAACAAATGGTAACTTACCAGAACCAACAATTGCCTGATGAATATAAGGAATTACTTTTGTTCTTAATTGAAGCTGTGCCCGACAAATATTTCAGTATGTCCGCCAGCACAGTAACAGTACAGATAGATCAAGCGGCATTTGAAGATGTAATATACAATCTATTAACTAAAGTGCAAAATGAGAAGGAACGGTTTACCGATATCTTTGTAGCAATGAACCAATATAACCTAACCACCATGGGTGTTACAGCGGAGGAAATGCGGGAGCAAATAATTACCGGCATTGCCAATAGCCAAATGCCCAGCAAAGAAGAGATAAAAATGATTGGCGCCTTTGTGGATGTAAACATGACCTATCAAGCGGCAATTTTTCCCGGAGGAGTAAAGTCATTTGATATGAGTATTAAGTTTAATGCACCGGATAATTCAGTAACCGGAGTGTTGAATGTAAAAACAGAATCAAAAGGTAAGAGTGGTAACATAGACGGCAAATACAATATCACCGGCAATGTAGTTGTTGTTGATGGCCCAAAAGTAGATGTACAAATTTTAAGCGACTATCAGTATGTTGGTACCAAAGCTGAATCTGATACCGTTATTAACGTTAAAGCTGAGGATACCGCCACCGGTGAATTGTTCTGTGATTTCAGTGCCATAGGCGGCTCAACAACTACTGTTGAAAAGGATGTTGTTATTAAAGTGCCAGCATTAACCACCAACAATAGTGTTGACCTTTCTCAGTACCATAACGTGACACCGGTTACTGAAATCCAAGCAATTGAGTAAAGGTGTTATTATTGGAACTTGTGGGTATAGCGGTGACAATAATAAAATAAACATTTTAACGATTAAGCTCGGTCGTAGGACCGGGCTTATTTTTTTAGGGTTTTTCAAAGGGGCTTAACCGAAGAATAGTTTACATAAAATGACACAAAAAGTTCATAATGTCTTAAACACGACAAAGTTTTAGGTAATTAACTAGACTGATGTTAAAATCTGTGGTATTTTTGATTGTGACAATGTTAACAATATTTGACTTATACTATTTAAATAAAGATTAATGCCTATTTAGGCTATATGCGATAAACTATGTGACTAAAGGTGCAAGGGGTATATATTAAGTTATATTGGGATTGAAAGGAGTGTTTAAAAATAAAAACACAGAGCATTAAAACCAAACTTCTAACCACCTTTATATTAATTGCCTTAGTACCATTAATTTGTTATGCACTATTTAGTGTACAAAAGTCTCAAAACCTGCTAGTAAATCAATTTGAGACCCAAACACAACAACAATTAAATACTAATTTAGCAGATATTTTAAAAGCCCAACAGGATGTAATGATAGAGTTATCACATAATCCTATCATTAAGTCGATGGATTATAATCAGGTGGAACCATATTTTATACGTTTTGTCAAAGACAACCCCCAGTATTCTCACCTGTTAATCTGTGACCCAGATGGCACAGAAATTGCCCACTCAGAAGGTGCGGAGCATCACGGCAAAAATATTGCAGATAAGGAATACTTTTATGCACCGTGGGAATCTGGCAAACCAGTAATTGCCGATGCTACCTTTTCCACCAGTACCGGGCGCAAGATAATCGGGTTAGGGGTACCAATTTTTAATGATGCCAATGAAAAAATTGGTGTGTTGGTCGGTTTTATATATTTAGAATACATATCAGATAGTATCGCAAGCCAAGCTGTTACCGAAACTGGTTATTCTATCATGCTGAATAAAAATGGTGATTACATTAGTCACCCCGACAAATCCAAGCTATTGGAAGTAAATGTGCTTAAAGATGAGAGTATCAGTGAAGAATTTAAAGCCATTGCTCAAAAAATGATTAATCAGGAAAGTGGTTCCGGTCAAAATGTGACGTTAGATGGTCAAAAAATTATCATCAACTATAAGCCAGCGGGTCTAAACAGTTGGTCAATAGCCATGATTAGCCCTGAAAATGAAGTATTTACAGTGGTTGATGCGTTAAAATCAGATATTATCGTGGCAGTGATTGTAATTGCCGTCATTGTTCTAGTTTTAGGTTATTACACAATTAATCGCTTTATTAAGCCAATCAATCAACTGGTTACTGTGGCAGAAGCGGCGGCATCAGGAGATTTGACAACCAATGCTGATATTAATAGTGGCGATGAAATTGGGACGTTAGCAAATTCAGTGAATAAACTGATAGATAATTTGAAGTTAATGATTGGCGATCTAAAAATCACAGCCAATGAATTAACATCCCATAGCCAAGAACTGGCTTCCACCAGTGAAGAAGCCAATGCCACCATGGAACAAACTGCCAGCAGTACTTATGAAATGGCAGCAAATTCAGCTCAAGAAGCAGAAAATGCCGAACTGGCTGTAAAAGAATCAGAAATGGTGCAAAATGTTGCTGAGCAAGGCAGTAATGCAGTGAAACAAACCATAGAAAAAATAAATGCCATCGCTTTGGGGACTGATAATGCCTCTAAGGCGGTATATGAACTGGGCAAGCAATCGGAACAAATAGGACAAATTATTGTAACCATTACTAATATTGCTGAACAAACCAACCTTTTAGCTTTAAATGCTGCCATTGAGGCTGCCCGGGCGGGAGAACATGGCCGAGGGTTTGCTGTGGTGGCCGAAGAAGTGCGCAAGTTAGCAGAGCAATCGGCAAATGCTGCCAGTGAAATCACCAATTTGGTTAAAGAAATTCAAACTGGTGTGGGAACAGCAATTAATGCTATGGAGCGAGGCAACAATGAAGTAACTGAAGGGGTAGATATTGCCAATAACGCCGGAGCAGCACTGGCACAAATTATTAATGCAGTGGCTAAAAACACAGCGGCCATTCAAGACATTGCATCAGGTGCTAAACAAGTAAATGATGGGGTGCAGCAATTATCAGCTGCCAACGAACAAATTACATCAACGATGCAACAAGTATCAGGCTCTGCCCAAGAGCTGGCCAATATATCATTAAAACTGCAAAACCTAGTGACAAATTTTAAAACCGATAAATAAGTAAGAGTGTATCAAAATAAACCTCCGATTGGTATAATTTGTAATATACAATTGGAGGTTTTATTTTGTTTGGGTAAATATATTTGGACATACTATTAAAGAATTATAAATTGGAGGTTGCCTAAATGAAGTCAAGCGTGGATGAAGTCAACAAAGAACAATACCAACTGGCGACGTTTGCCGGTGGGTGTTTTTGGTGTATGGTGGCACCCTTTGAAAAGCTGCTGGGGGTAATTAAAGTGGTATCTGGTTATACTGGGGGGGATGTTGCAAACCCAACGTATCAAGAGGTGTGTGCCGATAAAACAGGACACTATGAGGCGATACAAATAACCTACAATCCTGAAGTCTGCTCTTATCAAAGGTTACTGCAAATATATTGGCAACAGATTGATCCCACAGATGAAGGAGGACAGTTCCACGACCGTGGCTCCTCATATCGCACCGCCATTTTTTATCATAATGAGGAGCAAAGGATTGAAGCGGAGCAATCCAAAAGAGATTTGGCTGCTAGCGGTAGGTTTAATCAGGACATTGTAACAAAGATTTTACCGGCAACTGAATTTTACCCCGCAGAGGATTACCATCAAGATTACCACAAAAAGAATCCGGAGCATTATGCTTTATACCGTAGAGGTTCAGGCAGAGAAACCTTCATTACTGAACACTGGAACCCCGAAACTGATTTAGCGTTGCGATTAAATGAGTTGACAAAGCTTCAGTATGATGTCACACAAAATAATCATACTGAACCACCCTTTGCCAATGAATATTGGGATAACAAGCGGGAAGGTATTTATGTTGATATTGTCTCTGGGGAGCCATTATTTAGCTCATTAGATAAATTTGATTCGGGATGTGGCTGGCCCAGTTTTACTAAACCTTTGCAACCAGAAAATATAAAAGAAAAGACCGATCGCAGTTTTAATATGTTGCGTACAGAAGTAAGGAGTGAAGGGGCTGATTCACACTTGGGCCATGTGTTTGATGATGGACCCAAACCAACTGGTCAGCGCTATTGTATTAATTCTGCAGCTCTGCGTTTTATTGCCAAGGAAGATTTAAAAAAGGAAGGTTATGAACAATACCTTAAATTATTCGATTGATGTTTTTATTATGCAGTGGCTTCGTCTAGTAAAGGGCGGAATATACCAACAAATGGTATGATTCTGCCTTATTTTATTTTATAATTGGTAATTATATCAAAATGTGTTATAACATTAGAGTAGTTAGATAATAACAACGCAAAAACTGGAGTAGTTCAATAGAGTAGTTAGCAAAGGAGGAGAAGTTATGAATGATATCTTTGATCAATCCTTTAGGAAGATATTGTATTGGTCTGCCTCTGATTCACCCACCCCCGGAGGGGGCAGTGTGTCAGCGATGATTGGCGCACTGGGTACTGCCATGGCGATTATGGTGGGGAACCTGACCATTGGCAAAAAGAAATACGCCGCTGTGGAAGCTGAAACAAAGGAAATAACAGGCCAAGCATATTACATACTTACTCGTTTAGAGAAATTAGTTGCCGCCGATGTGGAAGTGTTTAATCACTTTATGCAGTGTTATCAGATGCCTAAAAATAGCGAGGAGCAAAAGGCTATCCGGCAAGAAGAGTTGCAAAAGGCTTTGAAAAATGCAACGGAGGTACCCTTGCAAATTGCGGCACTGTTGTTGGAATCGTTAGCCATTGCTGAAAAAATAGCAAGGATTGGCAATAAAATGGCCATTAGTGATGCCGGTGTGGCAGCCTATACCTGTGAAGCGGCATTAAATGCGGTTTTGCTTAATGTGGATATTAATACACCAATGATCAGTGATCAGGACTTTGTTTCTGAGGTTAAGACAGAAAAAATAAAAATTATTGAAGAGGCTAAAAAATTAAAAGAGCTTACCATAGCAACCGTTAATCAAAGAATAAATGAATAAAACAAGGAGGGACTTTAAATGGCTTACGATGCCACTAAGTTAAAGGATTATCAAATTGCAGAATTGGCAGAGCCCAACATGCCCACTCCCGAGCAATGGCGGGAAAAACTGGCATTGGAAAAGGACGAAGTTATTCCCTATGGTAGAATTTGTAAATTGGATTTTATGAAAATTTTTGCTCGCCTAAAGGATCGGCCCGATGGCAATTATATCAATGTTACTGCCATTACCCCCACTCCCCTTGGGGAAGGGAAAACCACCACTACGTTGGGCTTGGTGGAAGGCTTGGGCAAAAGGGGCATGAATGTCGGCGCTGCCATTCGCCAACCTTCCGGTGGACCCACCATGAACGTTAAGGGCACTGCCGCCGGCGGTGGTAATGCCTTAGCCATTCCGATGACAGAGTTTTCTTTAGGGCTGACCGGTGACATTAATGATATCATGAATGCCCACAACCTCGGTATGGTGGCCCTTAATGCCCGCATGCAACATGAGCGGAACTATGATGACGAGGTGTTAGCCAAGAAAAACTTGAAACGGCTTGATATTGACCCCACCAACGTGCAATTTAAATGGATTATCGATTTCTGTGCCCAGGGCCTGCGCAATATTATTATGGGCATTGGTGGCCGAACCGATGGCTATATGATGAAGTCTGGCTTTAACATCGCCGTCAGTTCAGAATTAATGGCTATTTTAGCTGTTGCCAGGGACTTAAAGGACTTGCGGGAGCGCATCGGTAAAATTATTGTTGCCTATGACAAAAAAGGCAACCCAGTAACCACCGAAGACTTGGAAGTGGCTGGGGCCATGACTGCCTTTATGCGCAACACCATTAACCCAACATTGATGAGCACTGCGGAATATCAACCGGTTTTGGTTCATGCCGGACCCTTTGCCAACATCGCCATTGGCCAGTCCTCAATTATTGCCGATAGAATTGCTCTTAAAATGTTTGATTATCATGTCACCGAGAGTGGTTTTGCTTCCGACATTGGATTTGAAAAGTTTTGGAATGTTAAGTGTCGCTTTAGCGGTTTGAAACCTAATGTTTCGGTAATTACCACCACCATTAGGGCATTGAAGATGCACGGCGGTGGCCCCAAAGTAGCTCCTGGTCAGCCGTTACCCGAAGCATATACCAACCAGAATTTAGAATTACTGGAGAAAGGGATTGCTAACCTGTTACACCATATTTCCATCGTGAAGAAATCCGGAGTAATACCGGTTGTGTGTATCAATGCCTTTTACACTGACACCAAAGAAGAGATTGCTTTGGTACGCCACTACGCAGAGCAGGCCGGTGCCCGCTGTGCTCTCTCTGAGCATTGGCTAAAGGGTGGGGACGGCGCTTTGGAATTGGCTGATGCAGTAATGGATGCTTGTAAAGAAAAGGTGGATTTTAAATATCTCTATCCGTTGGATATGCCACTGAGACAAAGGGTGGAACTAATTGCCAAAGAAGTATACGGTGCCGATGGGGTTGCTTGGACACCGGAGGCGGAGGCGAAGGCTGCGAGATTTGAATCTGATCCGGCCTTTGCAGACTTTGCCACTATGATGGTGAAAACTCACCTGAGTTTATCCCATGATCCTAACCTCAAAGGAGTGCCTAAGGGGTGGGTGCTGCCAATCCGTGATGTGTTGGTCTTCGCCGGTGCCAAGTTCCTCTGCCCAATGGCCGGATCAATTATGATGATGCCCGGCACCGCCTCTGACCCGGCCTATCGCAAAATTGATGTGGACACCACCACCGGTAAAGTGCTGGGGCTATTTTAAAGGAATATCTTCACCTTTATTTGTAAAAAAATTGCTTAAAATGGTATTGACTAATTAGATGGTCATGACTATAATTTAAATAAGTTAATACTTATTGATACAAAGGTGTATCATAACGGCAATGAAGCCCGCGTAGGATTATAATGTTCTACGGGGGCTTTTATGTTTATATAGGTGAGGTGATTCCTTGAGTGCGTATAGAGTAATTTTAATCGATGCCAATGACACCGATCGCAAAAACCTAAAGGCTATCTTGAGTAAATATGGATATTTGTTAATCGGAGAAGCCACCGATGGAATCACTGCCATCAAAATGTTGCGATCCCGACAACCTGATTTAATAATTATAGACACTGCATTAAACGGCATGAATGGACTAGAGGTGGCTCAAATATTGAGTGAAGATAGAATCGCACCAATATTTTTAACTTCTAGTGATTATAAGCAGGAATTGCTGAATAAAGCATTGGAAGCTAAGGTTCAGGGATTATTGATTAAACCCATTGAAGAGAGCCACCTAATATCAACCTTGGAAGTGGCACTGCTTAATTATAATGAAATGATTAAACTGGAACAACGGGTCAAAGAGATGCAGGACAAATTAGAAAGTCGTAAAATCATTGAAAAGGCCAAGGGGATTTTGATGAAAACAATGGGACTTAATGAAGAACAAGCATTTAAGAAATTGCAAAAACAGAGCATGAATAAGCGTATCAGCATGAAGGCGATGGCCGAAGCGGTAATTATGGCCGAAAATTTAAAGGGTGGCATCTAATTTTATGAAGTGAACACAATGGGGTGTTCTGGTATAGGCAAAGAGGCCTTTGCAGATGAGTATTCTCTATCTGCAAAGGTTTTTTGTTTATCAATCCAAACTTATTATAGAGAAAGGTGGATTATTAATGAATAAAGAAGTTAAGCAAGCGGTTATGGAAAAGGCGAGGGAAGCAGGGGTAAAGTTTATCAGGCTGCAGTTCACCGATATTAACGGAGAACTTAAAAACGTGGCCATCACTGTGGAGCAGTTGGAGAAGGCTTTGGATGGAGAAATGATGTTTGACGGTTCATCAATCAATGGTTTTGTGCGGATTGAAGAATCTGATATGTACTTGCGCCCCGACCCTGACACATTTGTAGTATTTCCCTGGAGACCCAGAGAAGGTGCGGTGGCTCGGTTAATTTGCGACGTTTACAATCCAGATGGCACACCCTTTGCAGGATGTCCGAGAAATACATTAAAAAGAGTGTTAGAAGAAGCTAAAGAAATGGGTTATACCATGGCGGTGGGACCGGAACTGGAGTTTTTCTTGTTCCATGTGGATGAAAATGGGGTTCCAACATTAAAAACCCATGATAGTGCCGGTTACTTCGATATGTCGCCGGTGGATATGGGTGAAAACGCTCGCCGTAATATGGTGCTGACTTTAGAAGAGATGGGCTTTGAAATTGAAGCCTCTCACCATGAGGTGGCACCGGGGCAGCATGAAATTGATTTTAAGTACTCCGATGCCCTTGATGTGGCAGACAAAATTATGACCTTTAGGTTTGTGGTCAGAACAATTGCCCAAAGACATGGTTTACATGCTACCTTTATGCCAAAGCCTATCTTCGGCATTAATGGTTCAGGAATGCACGCCAACCAGTCATTAATCACATTGGCAGGGGAAAATGCTTTTTATCATCCCGAGACACCCAATCAGTTGAGTGAAACGGCCATGCATTACCTAGCTGGTTTATTAAAACATGCCAGAGGTTTCACTGCCATCACTAACCCCACTGTAAACTCCTATAAGCGCTTGGTGCCCGGCTATGAAGCTCCGGTGTACTTGGCTTGGTCTTGTCGCAATCGCAGTCCGTTAATTCGCATTCCAGCCAAGCGTGGTATGTCCACAAGAATTGAGTTGCGCAGTCCGGATCCGTCTTGCAACCCTTACTTGGCCATTGCCGTCATGTTGCAGGCTGGGCTAGATGGTATTAAAAATAAACTGACACCGCCAGCGGCCACCGACCGCAACATTTACCACATGACTACAGTAGATCGAGCAGAATCTGGTATTGGTAGCTTGCCCGCAAATTTGAAGGAAGCGGTAGATGAGTTATGTAAAGATGAAGTTGTCCAACAGGCCCTTGGTAGTCATATTTGTGAAAATTTTGTGGCCACAAAGACTAAAGAATGGAACGATTATCGCACATATGTAAGCCCTTGGGAAGTGGAACACTATTTGACAAAATTTTAATCCCAGCTTTGATTTAGAATGAACCATCAGATCTTTCCTTTGCTTGGTTTCCTTTGGATTTGTTATGCACTATAATAATATGGACGACATCAGAGACTAAGGAAGGTATTAAGTGATGAGTATTGTTACGGTGGAAAATGTCACCAGAACCTATGGGGATAAAACATTATTTGACCATATTTCATTTACCATTGAAGAAAAACAGCGGATAGGTTTAATTGGGGTTAATGGCACCGGGAAATCTACTCTACTAAAAGTTATCGCCGGCATTGAATCGGCTGAGGATGGAAGGGTTGTTCATGCCAATCAATTTCATATCGAATATCTGCCCCAGTATCCAGTGTTTAATGAGAAATTAACAGTTTTAGAACAAATTTATTATGGTGATTTGCCATTAATGAGGCTGATGAGGGATTATGAACGGGCTGTTAGTGAATTGTCCACCGATCCCACTGATGAGGGCAAACAAAAGCGGTTAACGGCCATGCAGCAGCAGATGGATCAACTAAACGCCTGGGAAGCCAGTACCATTGCAAAAACTGTGCTCACTCGGCTGGGGATACAAGATTTTAATCAACCGGTAAAGGAATTATCCGGCGGTCAAAAGAAAAGGGTGGCCATTGCTAAAGCACTAATCCATCCTGCCGATTTACTGATTTTAGATGAGCCCACCAACCATTTGGATAATGAAGTTATTGAGTGGTTAGAGGAGTTTCTAGCTAAATATAGAGGGGCTCTGTTAGTGGTCACCCACGATCGCTATTTTTTAAATCGGGTTACTAACCGTATTTTAGAGTTGGACCAAGGCAAGCTGTACAGCTACGATGGCAATTACCAAGCTTTTCTGGAAGCCAAGGCCGAGCGAGAAGAACAAGCAATTGTCGATGAAAGAAAACGGCAAAATATTCTGCGTAACGAATTGGCCTGGTTGAGACGGGGGGCTAGGGCTAGATCCACCAAGCAAAAAGCCCGGATACAAAGAATTGAAGACCTGCAGGCCCAAAAGGCCAACATAGCCAATGATAAGGTGGACATTGCCATTGGGTCCAGCCGCCTGGGTAAAAAAGTAATGGAGTTAAAAGGTGTAACCAAAGGCTATGGCTCCCAATTATTTATTAATGATTTTAGCTACCTGGTGGAACCAGGGGAAAGACTGGGCATTATCGGCCCCAATGGTTCAGGAAAGACCACTCTGCTAAACATTATGGCTGGGCGGATTAAGCCTGATGCCGGCGAGGTGGAAATTGGGCAAACGGTAAAGATTGGTTACTATACGCAGGATTATGTGGATATGAACAGTGACCTGCGGGTAATTGAGTACATCAGAGAAGGGGCAGAAGTGGTTAGAACCAGCGATGGCCAAACAATAACAGCGGAACAAATGTTGGAGAGGTTTTTGTTTTCCCGCAGTGTTCAATGGACATATATTCATAAATTATCCGGAGGCGAGCGCCGGCGTCTTTATTTGCTGCGCACGTTAATGGAAGAGCCCAATGTGCTGCTGTTGGATGAACCCACCAATGACTTGGATACCCAGACGCTGACCATTTTAGAAGACTACCTAGAGCATTTTCCCGGTGTAGTAATCACAGTTTCCCACGATCGCTATTTTTTAGATCGAGTGGTGGACAAATTAATTGCCTTCGGGGCCAAAGGGGATATATGCTGCTTTTATGGTAATTATTCCCAGTACTTAGCTGTCGTCAAAGAGCAGCAACAAACTAACCATCCAGAAAAGACGATAACTAAAGAGGCTCCGCCCAAAAAAGAACGCCCCAAGAAGTTATCTTATAAAGAACAGCGGGAATGGGAGGGTATTGAAGAGCGCATTGCCGATTTAGAAAGTCGCAATGCCAAATTAAAAAAGGAAATTGAAGAGGCTGCCAGCGACTTTATTAGGGTGCAGCAATTATATACCGAGCAGCAACAGGTTGAAAAAGAGTTAGAACAGGCAATTGATCGCTGGACCGAATTGTCCCTTTTGATCGAAGAGATTGAGCAAAGTAAATAGCAAAAAGGCTGTTGCGAAACCTAGTGTAGGGGGCGGTTTCCACGCCGACCCGCCTAAGCAACATGGATTTGTGCTGGCGGGCAGGCATGGAAACCTGCCCCTTTACTTTTTGCAACAGCCCGCTTTTTTATTAGCTGTTCAAGGCATATAGCCAATAATCTTGGATAATGCTTTGGCCATAGGTTGTTCCCGGAACCGCCCATCTGGCGTTTAAGCCAACCCAGGTGGGAGCAATACCTCTAGATACTAAAGTATATCTAGGGTCATATAGCACTGTGCCAGCTGGCAGTGGCTTATCGGTGGCGTAGGCATATAAATGTTGGATATGTGCTTCTACACCAACTTCGGGGGTGGCAAATATTGCTCCATGAACACCCTTTTCAAAATAGACGCTGTCGGGATCAGCCCCATTTAATGACTCATTGCCAGTATTGGCTGTTCCAGTGGCTGACAGACCGCAATAATTGTTTTGATAGGGTTGCACGCTGCCGGTAAATTGGAAATAATGGGTTTCTTTAGCAGCTTGGGCAAAGGCCAAATCACCTCTGATGCCATATTTTTTACCAATGCTGATATATAACTCAGCCAGCTCTTTATCCACCGGAATGAACTCCCGGCCAAGATTTGCCATTTTGGCTTTAATTCTTGGGGTTTCTCTGGCAATCCAATCATTTAGTTGATCGGCAGTGGCCATGGCCGAACCCATAATTGTTAACTCTGACGTTCTGATCTGACTGCCATTTGGCAGTTGAATGGTTGGTTTATATTGATCCAACAGCTTTTCAATGGAACGAAGATGATTAATTTCAGTACTGGTAAAATCAGCCGGTGCCATGGTCAGTAGTTGGGCAGTATTAATTAAAGTACCATTGGATAATCGAATATTAGTTTTATAGCTGGCTAGTTTATTAATCAGGTTCCGTTCATCGTTGGTCAAAACTGGTTCCGGTTGGTCTGATGAATTATCATCTGATGAGTTACCCGGTGTGGGTATATATGAGATACCGTCATCTGCATTTTGCTTTTTGCTTTTAATTTCAACAGTCCGTTCGTTGCTGAGCCATTCCACTTGGCAACCCAGCGATTCTCCAATAATCCTCAAGGGTACCATTGTTCTACCATTGTCTGTTAGGAATGGCGCCCCATAACTGAGGGGGATTTCTAAAGGCTCTTCATCAATAACGATTTGAATTTTGTTCGGGTCTTCCGGTGTAGGCACTTGTTTGTATTTGGTATCGGTCATAATTACCACTTGTTTGGTTGCTGGTAACCAATTAACTTGACTGCCTAGGTTTTCGCTGATTATGCGCAGTGGCACATAAACTCTGTTGGCTTTAATCACTGGTGGCTGGTCCCCTTGGGGAATGGCTATTTTTTGATCATTAATCACTAAGCTCAGATTGTCATTATAAGCTTCGGCAGCCATTGAGCTGGTTAAAATTATGCCAGCGCATAAAGCAGCTGTAGTAAATTTACGAAAACTGTTCAAACTGATTCAACATCCCTTCCAACGTATTGTAGATTGCATATGCTTAATTCGACATTTTAAATATATTTCCTTTATAATCCTTTACGGAAGTACAACGATATTTGTGGCCGTATGTCTTTGCCGACCATCCGATGGATGATTAAGGATTTCCCCTCATAATAATCTAAAATAATAAAATAAATAATAAATTCCTTAAAAAGACAAAGTAGAAAAATTTATCAAAGTTTATCGAAATGTTACAGTTAATCTGGTACAATTAAAACATAATATTTTGTGGGGGGGTAAAGATGAAACGATCACTGACACTACTAATCTTTTTAGGCATAATTATGCTACTATTGCCGGTACAGGCTTTTGCTGGCAATATCGACGTTTATGTCGATGGCAACCAACTAACCTTTGATTCGCCACCAATTATTGATAACAATCGTACATTGGTACCCTTTAGATATATTTTTGAAGCCCTTGGGGCAGAAGTTAGTTTTGATGCCGCCACCAGAACGGCTATCGGCACTAAGGACAACCTTACCATTAGGCTGCCAATTAATCAAAACAAGGGTTATATCAACAACGAGGCTGTCCAGTTAGATGTGGCGTCGCAGTTAATTAAAGGTCGCACCCTAGTACCCCTACGCTTTATTGGTGAAAGTATGGGATGTGAAGTGGAGGCAAAAAATTCAGCCAGTGGCATGGTGATCAACATCACCAGTAAAACCGATAATGACCACAGCTCTTCTGACCCAATTCCGGTGGCAGCCCGGTCACTGAGCGATTTAGAGGTGGAAGCAGATGAAGAGCAGTTTGTTTTAGAACTGGAAGTTGAAGAGGGTGTAAATAATAGCTTTACCCTCAGTAACCCCTACCGATTGGTGCTAGACTTAGAAAATACTGCTTGGCAAAAGGCTGATATTCCCAGTTTTGATTGTGATTTTGTTGCCGGCATTCGGGTGGCGCAAAATCAAGAAACCAAAACCCGGGTGGTGTTGGATTTAAATCAGCCAGTGACATTCCATCTAGATCAACAGGAGGACAAGTTGATCGTTACTGTCAAGCCTAAGCATGTATGGAAACCCGATTACAATGTAGTGGTCCTTGATGCCGGACATGGTGGTGGTGATGTGGGAGCCATTGGTTACTCCGGTGCCTATGAGAAAAACTTGGTCATTGACATTACTCAACTGGTTGAAAAGAAATTGGCAGACAAAGGGTTTAAAGTGGTCATGACCCGGCCCGGAGATCAAACCCGTTCCTTAGCTGAAAGAGTAGAAATTGCCAATCAAACCAATGCCTTTGCCTTTGTCAGTATTCATGCCAATACCGCTGCCAGTCGACAAGCTACCGGGCTGGAAGTCTATACCAAACGTGGTTCCGATCACACCTTTGCTAAAATTATGGTGGATTCAATTTTAGCCCAAACGGGACAAAACAATCGTGGCGATAGGGAAGCGGATTTTTATGTAATTAAAAACACTGTCATGCCAGCTATTTTAATTGAAACCGGCTTTATCAGTAACCCTCAGGAAGAACAATTCCTGTGGAACAAGGCAAATCAAGAAAAGATAGCAGAGGGCATAGTGAACGGAATAATTAATTTCAGAAGCAAATTTGTAAGGTAGAGTAGTCTAAATAACCATGCGCATTAAGTATTCGCATGGTTATTTATTTTATAAACAGACCGCAGAATTGGTAAAATGTCACAGCAGGGAAAGGTATGCTACACATTGAATAATTAATTGAATAGCTATATACAATTTAGGAGGTATGACATCTTGGGACGACCGCTTCTAGTTGCCTCACCCCTGCACAGGTACAAGGTATTAACTTTTTTTGTTTTACTGGCACTTGTACTTTTTTTGCCCTTCCAGGCCCACGCAAATACTGGGGTAAAGGTTTATGTGGAAGGAGAACAAATCAACTTTGATGCCCAGCCGGTAATAGATGGAGGAAGAACATTGGTTCCTTTTCGCCAAATATTTGAGGCTTTGGGAGCAGAAGTGGATTATGACAGCCACTCAAAGGTTGCTTTAGGCACTAAAGATGATGTGACCATTGAACTGCCAATTAATCAAGCGCTGGCCTATATCAATGATGAAAAATTAGAGTTGGATGTGGCTACCCAGGTGTTAAAAGGCCGCACCATGGTACCCCTGCGGTTCATTGGTGAATCGTTGGGTTATGAAGTGGAAGCAAAACAAACGGCGTCAGGTTTGAAAATTTACATTGGCGAGGATTTGCAAAGTATAGATACAGCCGGCCAAGAGTTAAACAGTTATGTGTTAGATATTATCGATACTTATGAAATTGGTAAATACCCTTATTTGATGAATGGTGATTACAATAATTACAACGGGGTGACCACCAATTTAGTTTATCAGGATAAAATTATTGCCAAAGCTAATCCCCGTGGCGATCTGGCCTCCCACTGTGTGGGTATCACCTTTGAAGTGTTCTTTAAAGCCATGCAGCAGCGAAATGAAGATTTGGGAATATCTGTTGATAACTTTAATGACATGACATGGCAAGAGTTACAGGACTTTATGCTTACTTGGTATGTGGCTAAAGGCGATAAATCTATCAGTAACGTTGCGGTGGCGGTGGAAAAGTATGGCCTGGGTAAACGGATTGGAAATATAGCCGATGCTCAACCCGGAGATTTTGTGGACATCTCCAGGGAAAACAATACCGGCCATACCGTGATATTTATTGATGCCATTAAAAAAGACGGCCAGATCGTTGGTTTTAAGTATTGGTCATCCCAAGAGTCAACCAACGGCATTGCTTATAAAACTGAGTATTTTAATCTTAAGGATCAGAATGGTAACAAATATGGCAATGTGATGGCTGATAAAGTTTACATTGCCCGGGTGTCTGCGGTGGCGGATTACCAATAGGGCATAAATATTAAAAAAGGGTTGTTGCTAAACGTTTTGCAACAACCCTTTTAAATACCAGTTTATTAACTAATATACTCTAGATACTCATCGTAGGTCATCTGCTTATCAATCACTCCAGTGGGAGTAATTTCGATAATGCGGTTGGCAATGGTTTGGATAAACTGATGGTCATGGGAGGTAAACAGTATATTGCTACTGTAATCCCTCAGACCGTTGTTTAAAGCGGTGATAGATTCCAAATCTAAGTGGTTGGTGGGTTGGTCTAGAATTAACAGGTTGGCGTTGCTGAGCATCATCCGCGAAAGCATGCATCTAACCCGTTCACCACCAGACAATACATTCACCTGCTTCAGGGCCTCTTCCCCCGAGAATAGCATTCTGCCCAAGAACCCACGCAAATAACTTTCCGTTTGATCTGTTGAGAATTGACGCAACCAGTCTACCAAACTGCAATTTTGATCATTAAAATAGTGAGAGTTATCTTTGGGGAAATAAGCTTTGGTAATGGTGACACCCCATTTATAATGACCACCATCGGGCTCCATTTCTCCCATTAAAATTTTAAACAGCGTGGTGTTGACAATTTCATCAGCCCCCACAAAGGCAATTTTATCTCCCTTGTTAACGGTGAAGCTGACATTGTCCAGGATTTTTTCGCCGTCGATGGTTTTGGTCAGACCCTCAACGGTGAGAATTTCATTACCCACTTCCCGCTCCGGTTTAAACCCGACGTAAGGGTATTTCCGGTTGGATGGCTGAATGTCATCCAAGGTAATCTTTTCTAACATTCTTTTGCGGGAGGTGGCCTGTTTAGATTTAGAGGCATTGGCACTAAATCGCGCAATGAACTCTTGCAATTGTTTAATTTGCTCTTCTTTTTTGCTGTTTTGGTCTTTCATCATTTGTAATGCCAATTGACTGGATTCATACCAGAAATCATAGTTGCCAACAAATAGCTTGATTTTTCCAAAATCCACATCGGCGATGTGGGTACAGACTTTATTTAAAAAGTGCCGGTCGTGGGATACCACAATGACGGTGCCGGCAAAGTTAATAAGAAACTCCTCTAACCAACTAATGGACTTAATGTCCAAGTGGTTGGTGGGCTCATCCAGAATTAAAATGCCGGGTTTACCAAAAAGGGCTTGGGCCAGCAACACTTTGACTTTCTCGGCACCTTGCAGTTCAGCCATCTTTTTGTGGTGCAAATCGGAACCAATGCCCAAACCCCGCAATAAAGCAGCGGCATCGGTTTCGGCATCCCAGCCGTCCAATTCGGCAAACTCACCCTCAAGTTCAGCTGCTCTCATGCCGTCCTCTTCGGTAAGTTCTGTCTTTGAATAGATGGCTTCCTTTTCTTTAATAATTTCAATGAGCCTTGGATTACCCATGATAACTGTTTCCAAGACTTCATTTTCATCATACTGATAATGATCTTGCTTTAAAACAGATATTCTACTGCCTTTGGCTACGCTAATTTCACCGGTGTTTGCTTCGATTTCCCCTGCTAAAATTTTCAAAAAAGTACTTTTGCCGGCCCCATTGGCGCCAATAACACCGTAGCAGTTACCGGGAGTAAATTTTAAATTGACATTTTCAAATAGTTTGCGGTCACCAAACCTTAAACTGACATTTGTTACAGTGATCAATTTTTTAATTACCTTCCTTGTTGTTTTTTGTCGACATTCCGCGCTATTATATCATAATTGAGCTATATTTCCTACCGTCAGAATTGCTTATTAACAAATTGCACTTGGGAACCCACTATATAAATAGTATTGCTTGTTTGAAAAATGTTTGTTAACATAAACTTAAGTAAATATCTGTTTTTCACGTATATCCTTAGGAATATGGCCTAAAAGTCTCTACCGGGTAACCGTAAATTACCCGACTACGTGGGAAGTTTACCATTGGGTGGGTAGTTGAACTTTGTTTAACCCGTTACTATTTTAGGTTGTTTAAAGCCCGGACGGTAAGTTTCGCACATAGGACTGCGGAACCTGCTGTCCGGTTTTTTTTGATTATGATTATGGAGGTTTAAAATGTTTACTATTCAAAACTTAGTACAACCACCAACACTGGCGGAAGCCTACTCGGTGCTAACCAGTAATAAAAAGAGTACCGTTCTGGGTGGCTGTGCCTTTTTAAAACTGGGTTCTAAAAAAATTGATACCGCCATTGATTTGAGTAAATTGAGTTTAAACTACATTAAAGAACTAGATGACTTTATTGAGATTGGTGCCATGACCACCTTTAGGGACATTGAAACCAACCCTCTACTAAATAAGCTTTTTAACGGAGTAGTACCCCAGTCAGTTAGCAAAATAATTGGGGTACAATTTAGGCAAGTGGTGACAGTGGGGGCCAGTGTATATTCCAAGTATGGATTTTCGGACTTGATTACAGCACTGTTGGCTTTGGATACCGAAGTGGAGTTATACCAGGCTGGCAGAATGCCACTACAAACCTTTTTAGATGGCAGTTACCCCAGGGATATATTAACCAAAATATTTATTGCCAAAAACGAACGGCAAGCATGCTACCACGACTTAAGAAATTCGGCCAGCGATTTTCCGATACTAAATGTTGCTGTTTCTCTGTTAGCCGGAGATTGGCGCATTGTAGTGGGTGCCAGACCCACCCGGGCCACCATTGCCTTGGGGGCCTCGGCACAATTGGCAGTTGGTGATTTTACCCCAGAGAAGATTGAACAGGTCGCCAGTTTGGCGGCAACAGAAGTATCTTTTGGTAGCAATATTAGCGGTTCAGCGGAGTACCGCCGGGCCATTTGTCCAGTGTTGGTAAAAAGAGCAATCATGGAGGTGGCACAATGCAAATAACCACAACAATTAATAATAAACCGGTTACTTTAACAGTGACACCGGATGAAATGTTAGCCGATGCCCTAAGGACCCAAGGATATTTAAGTGTCAAAAAAGGTTGCGATACATCCTGCTGTGGGCTTTGTACCGTTTGGCTCGATGGTAAACCAACACTATCTTGCAACGTGTTGGCCTTTCGGGCAGAAGGTAAACAGATTACCACCATTGAAGGGGTGCAGCAACAGGCCACTGAATTTGCCAACGTTTTGGTGGCAGAGGGGGCCGAACAGTGCGGCTTTTGCAGCCCGGGGTTTATTATGACAGTGTTGGCCATGAAAAATGAACTAAAAAATCCCAGCGAACAAGATATCATCCATTATTTAACCGGTAACCTGTGTCGTTGTACAGGCTACATGGGTCAGTTAAGAGCAATTAAAAAATACTTGGGGGTGGCATAGATGAATTTTGTCGGTAAAGGGATACCCAAAATAGATGGCATTACTATCGCCACCGGTAAACCCGTGTATACCGAAGATTTAGCGGCGGCCGATGCACTGGTAGTTAAAATACTGCGCAGTCCCCATGCCTTTGCTAAGATTAAAGCCATTGATGTGTCAGAAGCAGAAAAAATGCCTGGCGTGGAGTGTGTTTTAACTTATCAAGATGTGCCTAACACCAGATTCGCCATGTCCGGACAATCTTACCCCGAGCCGTCCCCCTATGATCGGCTGATTTTAGATCAAATTGTTAGATATGTTGGGGACGAAGTGGCCATTGTGGCTGCGGTGGATGAAAAAACGGCGCTGCGGGCGCTGGAATTAATCAAAGTTGATTATGAAGTTTATGAACCGGTGTTAGATTTTGAGCAGGCCATTGGTCATCAATCGGTAGTACACCCCGAGGATGACTGGTTTTGTAACTTTGATACCGGTCACGATCAAGATAGAAACATTGTCTCCACCGAGAATTTGCAAATTGGCGATGTGGAGGCGGAATTGGCAAACTGTGCGGTGGTGGTGGAAGAAACTTACTACACCCAACCCCAAGCCCATGCCATGATGGAAACCTACCGGACCTTTAGTTACCTTGATTATACCGGCCGGTTGGTGGTGGTTAGTTCCACTCAAATCCCATTCCATGTTAGAAGGCAGTTGTCCAGGGCGTTGGAAATACCAGCCAGCAAAATTAGAGTGATTAAACCCAGAATCGGCGGCGGTTTTGGTGGCAAACAAACCAGTGTCACCGAGATATTTGCTGCCATTGTTACGCTCAAAACCGGTAAGCCGGCAAAAATAGTTTATGATCGCAAAGAAACTTTTTGCTGCAGCACCAGTCGCCATGCCATGAAAATAAAGGTGACAATGGGTGCCGATATAGAGGGATACATCAGGGTGATCGATATTGACGGTCTATCGGATACCGGCGCTTACGGCGACCATGGTTCCACGGTATTTGGTTTGGTGGCGGAAAAAACGCTGCCTTTATATAATAAAACTAAGGCCATTCGTTTTACCGGACACGCTGTTTATACCAACAAAATGCCTGGTGGGGCGCTGCGGGGCTTTGGTGCCACCCAAGGTACCTTTGCGGTGGAATCCACTGTTAATAAACTGGCAGCAGAATTAAACATCGATCCGGCGGAATTTAGATTAAAAAACCTGATCAAGGCCGGAGAAACCTGCCTTTATCATGGTGATGAACAGTTAGGTAGTTCCACTTTGCACCGATGCATTGAAAAGGGTAAAGAAATGATTGGGTGGAATGAGAAATACCCCAGCAAAGAAATCGGCAACGGCCGAGTGCGGGCAGTGGGCATGGCGGTGACGATGCAGGGTTCCGGTATCGCGGGCATCGATACCGCTTCGGCAGAAATCAGGCTGAATGATCGGGGTAGCTATACTTTGTTAATTGGTTCCACTGATATGGGTACCGGCAGCGACACTATCTTAGCCCAGATGGCGGCAGATGTTTTAGAAACCACTGTGGATAACATCATTGTCAATGCTGCAGATACAGATATTTCACCCTTTGACCCCGGTTCCTATGCTTCCAGCACCACCTATGTCACCGGCATGGCGGTGGTTAAAGCGGCAGAGGATTTAACCAAACAAATACTGCAAACCGGTGCCAAAATGTTAGCGGTGCCGGTGGCAGAAGTGGAATTTGACGGTCAGCAAGTTAAAACCTTGGCCGGAGATAAAATAATTAGTTTGGCAAAAATAGCTGAGGTCACTTTGGTGGGCCCGGACCACCGGCAGTTGGTGGGCACCGCCTCCCACGGTAGCCCGGTGTCACCGCCACCATTCATTGCTGGCTTTGCTGAGGTGGAAGTGGATAAACTAACTGGCAAGGTGGACTTAATAGATTATGTGGCGGTGGTGGACTGTGGTACTGTAATTAACCCCAATTTGGCAAGAATACAGGTAGAGGGCGGTATAGTACAGGGAATAGGTTATGCGCTATATGAAGACGCTCGGTTTGATAAGAACGGCGGGGTGCAAACCAATTCCTTTATGACTTACAAAATTCCAAGCCGCAAAGATGTCGGCAATATTAGAGTGGCCTTTGAACAAAGTTATGAACCAACCGGGCCCTTTGGCGCTAAGTCCATCGGAGAAGTGGTGATTAATACTCCGGCGCCGGCCATTGCCCACGCTATATATAATGCCATTGGCTTTAGGGGTACCAAGTTGCCAATCACTCCAGAAAAGGTTTTTATGGGCATCAATAAGTAGGTTTTGGGGGTGCTTTAAAATCGAACAAATATGGCAGCAACTGCTGATGAAGCTACCTTTACCGAGGGTAATAACCTTAATTGGCGGCGGGGGAAAGACCAACCTGATGTATTACCTGATGGCGGCAATAAAATCTTTGCACATATCGGCAGTTGCCACCAGCACCACCAAATTGGCCAATCAAAGGCCGCCGGGTGTTGATGTCGTTGAGATTAACAGTGTGGCAACGGCTTGTCAAGCTGTGGAACGGGCTGGGCTGGCTCAACGGCATTTGACACTGGTAAGGGGGCAAGATAAAAGTAATCCTGAAAAATTAGCGGGCATTCCCGCTGAGTGGATAGATCAGTTGGCGGCAAAGTTCCCAGAGGTGGCCTTTGTGGTGGAAGGGGACGGCTCGGCCGGTCGGTCACTGAAAGGGCACCTGGCCCATGAACCAGTGATCCCCGCCAGCAGTAACTTGGTGATTCCGGTGATCGGTATTGATGTACTGGAGGCAAACTTAGATGCCACTGCAGTACATCGGCCAGAAAGAGTCCGTGAACTGACCGGGGCATCACTGGGGGCGGTGATTGATGAAGAACTAATTGTTAAAATATTGTTCCATCCTGCGGGCTATCTGCGCAATTGCTTGCCGGGACAACAGATGATACCCTTCATCAATAAAGTGGAAACTGCAATAGAAAAGAAACAAGCCCAGATTTTAGCCAACCAAATACTGGCGCAGAAAAAACAGCGGGTACAATCTGTAGTAATCGGTAGTATTAAACAGAACCGGGCGCAGATGATAACCAGAAACGTTTCTGCGGTGATTTTGGCGGCAGGGCAGGCAAGTAGAATGGGACAACCTAAACAACTATTAACCCTAGGCGGTAGACCAATGATTTGGCATGTGGCCAATCAGGTTTGCCAAGGACGGTTTGGGGAAGTGGTGGTGGTTACCGGTGCCTATAATGAAGAGATACGGCAGGCGTTGACAGGGCTGCCAGTGAAATTTGTGCACAACAAAAATTGGGCTGCCGGCCAAGCTACCAGTGTTAAAAAGGCAGTTCAATCACTGAACAGTTCAGCCCAGGCAGTGTTGTTTGCACTGGCTGATCAACCACTGATAGATGTTGAGTTACTCAACAATCTTGTCAGCGCATACCAGGATGCCGGCGCCAGCATAGTGATCCCTCGCTGTCAAGGACGCCGTGGTAACCCGGTATTATTTGATTTAAACATTTGGCGTCAACAATTGTTAAATTTGACTGGTGATCAGGGAGCCAGATCAATTATTCAAGCTAACCCCCAAGCAGTTAAACATCTGGAACTGACCAGTAGACATTATTTTATTGACGTAGATACACCGGATGACTACCAAAAAATGAAGTTAAGATGGCAGAGCGGTGGTTGATATATGCGTAAGAGGAAGTAGACAATAATTAAAAAGTGAATTAAGTAGCAGCCTGAGTTCTATATTTATAAGGACTCAGGTTTTTTAATTTTTGCCTGCATGTTAATTGGGAAATAAGGGAATTAATTATATAAACAAAACTTACTTTAGGAAAGGTGGGGCAACATGAGTGAAGTAATGACACCGACATCCTTTGAAAAAATTCTTGATCTAACCCTTCAAGACTATTACACAAAGGGAAAAATATTTCACATAGAGGATTTTCATAAAGATATTGATAACAGTATTGAGATGGAGTTTTGCGGGGAATACTTGAGATACCCGCTAGGCCCTGCTGCCGGCCCACATACACAATTAACACAAAACTTTATATCAGCTTACCTAGTGGGTTGCAGGTATTTTGAACCTAAGACTGTGCAAGTAATAGATGGAGATAAAATGAAGGAAATGATAGCAAGACCATGTATCGATGTTAAAAATGTCGGCTACAACGTTGAGTGGTCAACAGAATTAACAGTTGAAGAAGCAAGAGATGAATATATAAAAGCCTCGGTATTAATGCAAGTTTTGGGTATTGAACTTGGACTGTCGGATGTTAAGGATTTTATACTTAATATCAGTGTAGGCTATGACCTGGAAGGAATTCAATCTAAAAAGATCTCTAACTTTATAGATGACCTTAAAGATGCCAAGGATACAGCAATATTTAAAGAGTGCCTAGAAGTATTAAAGAAAAATATAAATAGATTCAAGAGATTTAAACTGGAAGACATAGATAAGATTAGCTCTCAAATTTCAAATATAATTACTCTCTCTACAATGCACGGCAGTAAAGCCAGTGAAACCTTAGATATAGCAACTCACTTAATAGCAAATAAAAAGATGAATATGTTATTAAAATGCAACTCAACCTTATTAGGATATGACGCTGTAAGAGAAATTTTAGACAACTTAGGTTACAATGATATTGTACTAAAAAGAGAAGACTTCGAAAACGATTTACAATTCGATATGGCTAAAGAAATAATAGCTAAGTTATTAGAAACAGCCAAGCAAAACAATTTAACCTTCGGAGTTAAGTTGACAAATACCCTGCCTGTAGTTAATCACAGAAAGTTTATGCCGGGCGAAGCCATGTACCTGTCCGGAAAACCACTTTATCCAATTGCCATCAATGTGGCTAAAAATATTGCCAACGAGTTTAAAGACATACCCATGTCTATGTCTGGTGGCATAGATAAAAACAATGTATTAGATGTATTTAAGACCGGCATTGCTCCGATTACGATATCAACATTGTACTTACAACCAAGGGGATATATAAACAACATTTCTGTATTAAATGCAATGAAAAAAGCAGGACAAGCACCCAAGGGATTAAACCTGGAAGCTTTAAATGCCTTAGCTGATAAAGCAAAGGGCGATGTCAACTATAGAAACAAAGGTGATGGAAAAATTAAAGAGGGCAAACTAGAAACCTTTGACTGCCTAAAGAGCTGCGGAATCTGTGTTGACGTATGTCCAAACAGAGCAAATATGAGAGTTCCTGTTGAAGGACTGGCAGCTAATTACCAAATTATCCACATAGAAAACATGTGCAATGAGTGTGGCAACTGCCATGTGTTCTGTCCAAAGAACGGTTACCCATATTTTATAAAAACAACTATTTTTAGAGATCTAGAAGAATACAAGGATTCAAAAAATCCTGGCTTATTAAGAATTGGAGAAAATAAATTCTTAATCAGAGATTATAAAAAAGAATATATCTATCAGGTTGATTCAAAAGAAGATAAGAGCAAAATGGAAATTACTGTTGAAACAATTTTGAGAGATTATCCTTATTATATTGACAACATAGATGTTTTAAGCGAAGAAGAAATGAAAAATTATGTATAAAATATGTTTAAATTCCCAACTGCAGAAAGAAACAAAGTATTGGCTGAGAAATTGGCTAATAATAACGGGTAAAATGTATATATGATTAAACGAGCCACAGTGTTGTTAACATTGTGGCTCAGCTTTTCTGATTTGATTATTAACGGCAAAGTGCTGTTTTACTGATTGCTAAATCATCGGGTACCTTAGATTAATTAGAACATCGAGAAAGGAAAAACAACATTCCAATAATTATAACCGCAGTGATAATTTTGCTAAGGCAGCCTCCCTTGGTTAACCCACCTAAGTCACCTATCATTGAACGGTTTATTGAATCCGCCAAATTAATCATAGAATTTCCTTTATACTCTTCCATTTTGTGCTTATCTTCTTTATTTATTTCATTCCTTTTATCCATAAGTTCCCCTTCCCCTGTTTACTAACTGATTAACAATTACCATACAATGATTATAGCAATTTCTACCAAACGAAAGCCACTGAGTGCATCAATTATTTAAAAATATGCAACGTTTTGGGGCTTAAATTAGTCTTAAAGAATAGAGTGGTTTTTGAGGAGGCATAAAATGTTAAAAAAAGTTATTGTTATGATTTTATGTTTAAGTTTAATTGTCATTGGCTGCACTAATTCAGAAAAAGATGCAAAAGCCGATTCTGGATTGATTGATTTCAAAGCTCTTATTCAAAGCAATGCCAGTGCAGAGGAAGTTGCCGGCTTTATAAACACAACAATTAAGGGCGTTTCTAAAGAAGATGCTTCAGAAATGGTCAATGATTTTGAAAGATTTCAAAAAGATAAGATCGTTGAATTTGAAAAAATAATATTTGAAAATGAAACACAAACTAAATTATTTGAGTGTTTTAAAACTCATGGTGTCATTAATCAAGCAAATATTCCGGATGATGCTGAGCTAAAAGAAATGTTAAGTAAAATAGAAAACAGTGGCTATAAAATAGAAACTGCCGAAGGAATGTTTTTCCCGGTTATTGACTATCAATTTTATAAAAATTTCAGTACCTATGTAACTGATGACATGAAAGAATATATTGAAATAATGGCAGAAGAATCAACTGAAGTGCCGGCAAAGGATGGAGCCTTGGTTATTGGATGGGACCAGTTGTTAAATAGGGCAATCAGTCAAGAACGTTTTTTAACTACTTATACTAATTCTATCAAAATTAACGAAGTTCAGCAATTGCATAACAACTATATTTTGTTTACCTTTTACGGCTTAAATAACACGCCGCTTTTTGACTATCATTCCCAAATTATAAACGCTGATGCCAAAGAAGTATATTTAAATGCGGTGAAGGATATCGGCAGTAGTGAGCATTTAAAGGCTTTAAAAGGATTTGTAGCTGTGCTTAAAGATAATGACTACAAATTAACCGATGAGGTTAACCGGTATCGGGACAAAGTTACAGCATCCCTTACCAAGAACAAGACGGATACAGCACTTTTGGATCAAATTATTGAAACGGCCCATCAAGGACAGATTTTTAACTGTGAATTTCCGGTAGAAACCACTGTGATAGAAGATGTCAAAGCAAAGTGGGGAGAAGCCGATAAAGAAGAATATATTGCAGAGGCTAAAGGCACATATGCCACTTACGATGAGCAAAATGTAGTCTTTGGTTTCAATAAAGGTTCTCAAATTTTTGATGTAAGGAGCTATGATGACAGCATTAAAGAAATCGCCATGTCTCAAGTAAGGGAAGTTTTGGGTTCTCCGGACAATGCCCACTATTATGACACCGAGGATATGCTAGTCTATCAAATTGGAGAGAAATATCAACTGCTATTTATTTTTCCCAAGGCCACTCCAGAAAACCCTGATCCTAAACTAGACCATTACAATGTTTTTTATCCCCATGGTACAGTTAATCTTATGGCTGACGACCCTGGTATAAAATATTAGCGTTTTTTGGCAATATTTTTAAATTGTCAAACAGTTTTTTAGCTGTTATCCTTGTACAGGGTGATAGTGTTGAGCGTAAGAATAGAATGGTTGGATTCTTTAAAGGGTCTAGCCATTATATTAGTAGTTTGGGGACATCTTAATATTCCAATAGAGGCTGAAACTATTATTTACTCATTCCACATGCCGCTGTTTTTCTTTATTTCTGGTTATTTGTTTAAACAGAACAATCGGACATTAAAACAATATGTGCAAAGAAAAGTAAATAGTTTATTGATTCCCTATTTTTTCTTTGCGGTAATGTCGATACCTTTTGGTATTTTATTAGACTTTGTTTATCAAAATGAAATCAATCCGTTGTTAATGTTTATGCACTTTTTCTTTTTAAGTGGCTCGGTGGGGTGGAATGCACCGCTTTGGTTTTTAATTGTTCTGTTTTTAATTGAAGTTATTTACTTTGTGGTAAACAGCTCTAAAATTAACAACGGCCTGTTCATCATTTTATCTTTTGTATTGGGATATGCCTTGGCGTTATCAGGCATGCGCTATCCATTAGGGCTACATTTAATTTCATGGGGATTGGTTTTTTATTACCTGGGAAATGTGGCTAGAGAAAGATTAGTCATTGAAAAAATGGCCACAACAATAGCCAAAACCTTGATATTTCTTATACCGTTGGCGATAATAAATATAGTTTTTGGTTTAATGATGAATGTCAAGGTTAGTATGTATGTCAATCAACTGGGTAATTACCTGTATTTCTACATCGCTGCCATAGCGGGCATATTATTTATGTGTTGCTTGATGAGTAAGTTGCCATCCTTTAAAATATTAAATTTTTTCGGTAACAACACGCTATTAGTATTGGCTACACATTACGGTGCTCTTTACGTTTATAAACTGATTGACCAACCGGTGTTTGGCCATGCTTTTATGGATGATAATTCTTATTTTATATCCATATTACTTACCGTGGTGACATTAATTGTTAGCGTTCCATTAGCTCATTTTGTTAATAAATATTTACCTTTTGTGGTGGGCAAAGGTCACAATAGCAAACTAAAAATGTCGCAAAACGCCGGAGGCTAAATACCAAGCAAAGTAATCATAGGTAGGGTGGTGAAAACTACCCTGCCTTTTAGCATGTATACATAATTCTTATAAAAAAAGAGGACGAATATTTGATTTTTATATTATAATAAGTAATAACTTAATTCGGCACAACGATGTGCCGACCAATGAAGGCGACGAAGCCTACACCAGTTAACAATTTTTTGTTAGCTGGGTGTAGGCTTTTTTGTTTTTACCAAAGGAGGTAGCTAATCATGGCACACAGATTGCCCCCAAAACAAGGTTTGTACCATCCTGCCTTTGAGCATGATGCCTGTGGTATTGGGTTTGTGGCCAACATTAAAGGAAAAAAATCTAACAAAATTTTGCACCAGGCATTAACCACTTTAATCAATCTAGATCACCGTGGTGGTCAAGGGGCAGAGACCAATACTGGTGATGGCGCTGGTATTTTAATGCAAATTCCGGATGGTTTCTTTAGAAAAGAGTGCGCAAAATTAGGCGTAGAATTACCGAGTGCGGGTAAGTACGGAATCGGTATGCTCTTTTTACCCAATGATTGCAGTAGGTTGGAAGATATTCAACAAATGCTGGGTCAGCTGATAGAAGAAGAAGGGCAAACATTATTGGGCTGGCGGGAAGTGCCGGTTGACAACGCCATGCTGGGAGAAACGGCTAAAAAGGCCCAGCCTTTTATTATGCAAGTGTTTATAGGTGCCAGCACAGATATAACCGACAATATGGAATTTGAACGCAAACTTTATGTAATTAGAAAACGGGCTAAAAAAGAAGTGCACCGGCAATTACTTAATTCTGGTGATACCTTTTACTTTGCCAGCTTGTCCTCCCGAACGATAGTTTACAAAGGGATGCTGACCCCGGAACAGATGGATCGTTTTTACCTGGATTTGCAGCATCCCGCTGTAGAAATTGCCCTGGCATTGGTGCATTCGCGATTTAGTACCAATACATTCCCCAGTTGGGAACGGGCCCATCCATACCACTATATCATTCACAATGGTGAGTTTAACACGCTGCGGGGTAATGTCAACTGGATGCGTGCCCGTGAGGCGCTGTGTCATTCCGAAGAGTTTTTTGCCGAGGATATGAAAAAGATTTTGCCGGTCATTGATCAAAATGGTAGCGATTCGGCAATATTTGATAATTGCTTGGAATTTCTTTTTCTAACCGGCCGTTCGCTACCCCATGCAGTGATGATGATGATTCCTGAGCCTTGGCAACATCATGAAAGCATGGCCGCTGATAAAAAAGCCTTTTATCAATATCACAGTTGTTTGATGGAACCCTGGGATGGCCCTGCTGCCATTGCTTTTACAGACGGCAAAATTATTGGAGCCTCTTTGGATAGAAATGGATTGAGGCCTTCTCGTTATTACGTCACTAAGGATGACATGATTGTCCTGGCATCGGAAGTGGGTGTGCTAGATATCGCTCCGGAAAACATAGCCCATAAGGGACGTTTGCAACCAGGAAGAATGCTGCTGGTTGATACCGAAGCGGGACGGATTGTTACCGATGAAGAGCTCAAACAACAAATAGTGTCTGAACATCCTTATCGCCAGTGGTTGGATCGATATCTAATAAACCTGGAAGATTTGCCTACAGCCAGCCCAGTACCGGCATTAGAAAACATTACCCAAAAGCAAAAGGCCTTTGGTTATACCCATGAGGAACTGGTGAAAACGTTAGAACCAATGGCTAAAAACGCCATTGACCCCATCGGGGCGATGGGCAATGATGCCTCTTTGGCGGTGCTGTCTGAACGGCCACAGCTGTTATACAATTATTTTAAGCAACTGTTCGCTCAGGTTACTAATCCACCGATTGATGCCACTAAGGAAGAAATAGTAACGGCCATTGATACCACCCTTGGTGCGGAAAAGAATTTAATCAAACCAGAACCGGATAGTTGTCAGCGCATTCGGATTAAGACCCCAATTTTAAGTAATGAAGAATTGGCCCAATTGCGCGGCGTTGAAGAAGCAGGCTTTAAATCAGTAACCATTCCGATATTGTATCCGGTTAATGAAGGTGCCCCAGGGTTGGAGCGGGCTTTAGCAGATATTTTTGCTGCAGCAGACCGGGCTATAATTGATGGTGCCAACCTGTTGATTTTGTCTGATCGAGACATTAACCAAGAAAATGCTGCTATACCGGCGCTGCTGGCTGTATCCGGTCTCCATCATCACTTGATTAGACAAGGCAGTCGGACTAAGGCCAGTTTGATATTGGAATCAGGGGAGCCCCGGGAGGTACATCATTTTGCTGTCTTGTTGGGCCATGGTGTCAATGCCATTAACCCCTATCTGGCACTGGAAAGCCTAAATGATTTGATTAACCGGGGCTACATTGCTGAACTTAGCTATGAACAAGCGGCGGAAAACTATATTAAAGCTGCCACCAAGGGCGTTGTAAAAGTGATGTCTAAAATGGGTATTTCTACAGTGCAAAGCTACTGCGGTGCCCAGATATTTGAAGCCATCGGTATTGATCAAGGGGTTATTGATCAGTACTTTACCTGGACCCCTTCCCGTGTTGGCGGCATAGACATGGCCATCATAGCCAAAGAAGCAGAAATGCGTCATCAACAGGCCTTCTCGGCTCAAGCGAGAGCTAATGATCCGTTAGATTCCGGATCTACGTATCAATGGCGGCATGACGGAGAACAACATATGTATAATCCGGAAAGTATTTACTATTTACAACAGGCCTGCCGAAATAATGATTACCGATTATTTAAAGAATACTCCCAGCGCATCAACAAAGAAGCGGGTAGCAAATGTACCTTGCGCGGCTTACTGGACTTTAAACCAAGACAGCCGATCCCCATTGATGAGGTGGAAGCGGTGGATTCCATTTGTCGCCGCTTTAAAACCGGGGCCATGTCCTATGGGTCCATCAGTAAAGAAGCCCATGAATGCTTGGCCATTGCCATGAACCGCATTGGCGGTAAGAGCAACACCGGTGAAGGCGGTGAGGACCCCAATCGTTTTACTCCCGATGCTAACGGTGATTCCAGGCGCAGTGCCATCAAACAAGTGGCCTCGGGTCGCTTTGGGGTGACCAGCAACTACCTGGTTAATGCCGACGAAATTCAAATAAAGATGGCCCAAGGGGCTAAACCTGGCGAGGGGGGCCAATTGCCCGGTAAAAAAGTTTACCCCTGGGTGGCAAAGGTGCGGGGCACCACCGCCGGCGTCGGACTGATTTCGCCTCCGCCACACCATGATATTTATTCCATCGAAGATTTGGCGGAGTTAATTCACGATCTGAAGAACGCCAATCCCCGAGCTAGAATTAATGTTAAGTTAGTTTCTGAAATTGGTGTTGGCACCATCGCTGCCGGGGTGGCCAAAGGGCGGGCCGATGCGGTACTGATCAGTGGTTACGATGGCGGCACCGGGGCTTCCCCCCGGACCAGCATTAGTCATGCCGGTCTGCCATGGGAGTTAGGATTGGCTGAAACCCACCAAACCCTAGTGCTGAATAAACTGCGGGATAGAATTGTGGTGGAGACCGACGGTAAGCTGATGACTGGGCGCGATGTGGTCATTGCCACGCTACTTGGTGCCGAAGAATACGGCTTTGCCACCGCACCACTGGTGGCCATCGGCTGTGTAATGATGCGGGTTTGCCACCTAGACACCTGCCCGGTGGGCATTGCCACCCAGAACCCAGAACTGCGCAAGCGGTTCCAGGGTAAACCAGAGTATGTAATTAATCTAATGCATTTTATCGCCCAAGAAATGCGCGAGCTGATGGCTCAATTGGGCTTTCGAAGTGTCAATGAAATGGTTGGCCGTACCGACGTACTGGAAGTAAGTGATGCTGTTAACCATTGGAAGAGAAAAGGCTTGAACTTATCACCAATTCTTTACCAGCCGGAAGTTCCAGAGAATGTAGGCAGATATCACCAGATTGATCAAGATCATCGCTTAGATAATTCTCTTGATAGGTTAAAATTACTAACCCTTTGCCAACCAGCATTGGAGCATGGTGAAGCTGTAGAGGCCCGGTTACCGATTCGCAATATTAATCGGGTAGTTGGTACTATTTTGGGTAGCGAAGTTACCAGACGTTATGGTGCGGAGGGGTTGCCGGCAGATACCATCAAATTAACCTTTGAGGGTACTGCCGGACAGAGCTTTGGTGCTTTTATACCGAACGGCATTACTCTCCGCCTGGAAGGTGATGCTAACGACTATATGGGCAAAGGTCTTTCCGGTGGCAAAATTGTCGTATATCCACCTGCTCAGTCCACTTTTGCGGCGGAAGAAAATATTATAATTGGCAACGTAGCCTTCTATGGGGCTACATCAGGTGAAGCCTATATTCGGGGCATAGCCGGCGAAAGATTTTGTGTTAGAAACAGTGGTGTGCAGGCAGTGGTGGAAGGTGTTGGTGACCACGGTTGTGAGTACATGACTGGTGGTCGGGTGGTGATACTGGGATCCACCGGTCGCAACTTTGCTGCTGGTATGTCCGGTGGCATTGCCTATGTGTTAGATGAAGCCGGCACCTTTGCTGATCTATGCAACCAAGAAATGGTGTTGCTGGAAAGGGTGGTGGCCCCAAAGGAAATAGCTGAATTAAAAAATTTAATTACCAAGCATCAAAAACATACCCAAAGTACTGTGGCCGAAAGGGTACTAACTAATTGGGATAAATTGTTGCCGAAGTTTGTCCGGGTGATACCAAAGGATTATAAACGGATGTTAGCATCTCTGGAACGTGCCCACCAGATGGGTTTAAGCGGTGAAGAAGCCATTATGACAGCATTTAAAGAAAACACAATGGATCAGTTTCGGGTCAGTGGAAATTAACCCCATCCGGTTAGAAGGAGATGATACTATGGGTAAACCTAGTGGTTTTTTGGAATATAACAGAGAAGTGGCCGTCAATCGTCAGCCTAAAGAGCGGGTAAACGATTGGCAGGAGTTGTACAATCATTTGCCAGAAGAAAAAATAATGACCCAAGCCGCCCGCTGTATGGAATGCGGTACCCCCTTTTGTCACAGTGGCATGGTGCTTAATGGGGCTACCACCGGCTGTCCGAACCATAATTTGCCCCCGGAGTGGAATGATCTGGTTTATCGGGGTTTATGGCAGGAAGCCTATCAACGTTTGATTAAAACCAATAATTTCCCAGAGTTTACCGGTCGGGTATGTCCAGCCCTTTGCGAAGGGGCTTGTACCGTAGGATTTAATGGCCAGGCAGTGGCGGTAAAAACTATTGAATATGCCATTATTGAAAAGGCCTATGCCGAAGGCTGGGTAGTGCCACAGCCACCAACCAATCGCACTGGTAAAAAGGTAGCTGTGGTTGGTTCCGGCCCGGCGGGATTGGCCTGTGCCGATGAACTGAACAAATTTGGCCATTTGGTGACGGTGTTTGAACGGGCAGACAGGTTCGGTGGCCTATTGATGTACGGTATTCCCAACATGAAACTGGATAAACGCTATGTGCAAAGACGAATTGATTTAATGGCCGCCGAGGGAGTTAGGTTTGTGCCCAATACCGAGGTGGGAACAGATTATCCAGCAGAGCAATTGCTAAAGGAATTTGATGCGGTGGTGTTGTGCGGTGGCGCTAGAAAACCTCGAGACATGCAGGTGGAAGGTAGAGATTTAAAAGGGATTGAATATGCGGTGGATTTTTTGACAGCCAGTACCAAAAGCTTGTTGCATTGCAATTATCAGCATGATAATTACATCTCCGCCGCCGGCAAAGATGTAATTATCATCGGTGGTGGTGATACCGGCACCGACTGCGTGGGAACTGCTTGGCGACACAAATGTAAAAGCGTGGTGCAGTTTGAAATTATGCCACCGCCACCTAAGGAACGGGCTGCCCATAACCCTTGGCCGCAATATCCCAGAACCTTAAAGATTGATTACAGTCAACAGGAGGTCATCGCCATTAATGGTGCGGATCCCCGTCAGTACTGCATTATGACCAAAAAGATGGTGGGTGATGAACAGGGAAATGTTAAAGCAGTGCACACTGTCAATGTCCAGTGGGTTAAAAATGAGCGTGGCCAGTTAATTCCCAAAGAAATTGACGGCACCCAAAGGGTGTGGCCTGCGCAACTGGTGCTGTTGGCCATGGGCTTCCTTGGCCCTGAAGACCATTTGCTGGATCAGTTGGATATTGGGCGCGATCAAAGAGGCAATGCCAAAGCTACCTATGGTGACTTTGCCACCAATGTGACTGGGGTCTTTGTTGCTGGGGATATGCGCCGGGGACAAAGCTTGGTGATTTGGGCAATCAATGAAGGGCGTGGTGCCGCCAAGGCTTGTAACCAGTACCTGATGGGCGATTAAAAAGCGTTGCAAATTTGAGTTCCTACATCAGTTGCTGTTGAATATATTTTTATCGCTTTTTAAGGGGGAACGTTATCACCTTTTCCGACCTTAAATGCAGGATTCTGGTCCCAGGTGGTTAAATTATGATTAAAGAAATAAATTTCTCAGCATTAAAGAAAGTGGTGGTAGTTGTTGAATCTTAATATTGCCATCTGCCAAATGACAGTGGTACCGGGAAGACCGGATGTTAATACTAAAACTATGTTAGCCATGATTGCCGAGGCCAGAGCCAAGCAAACGGAAGTGGTCATTTTTCCAGAAATGTGTATTCCGGGTTATTTGCTGGGAGACACTTGGGAGCAGACCGCCTTTTTAAAGGATTGCGAGAGCTTTGGCCAACAAATTATTGCTGCTTCAGAAGATTTGATCATAATCTTTGGCAACGTGGCTATGGATTGGGACAAAATTGGCGATGATGGACGGGTGCGCAAATATAACGCTTGCTTTGTGGCCCATAACGGCAAACTTTTAGGTGGTGACAATTTTCCCTATCCCTTTAGAATTAAAACCTTACTTCCCAACTACCGGGAATTTGACGATAAACGGTATTTTTATAGTCTGCGCAAGCTGGCGGGAGAATTGGGTGTTAAGGTAGAGCAACTGATGCAGCCTGTTTACTTAAACTACAAAGGTGAGCGACTTGGTTTGGGCTGTGTTTTGTGTGAAGATGGTTGGAATGAAAATTATTCCATTAACCCCATAGAAATGATCTGTGGCCAAGGGGGCGTTGGTTTAGTTGTAAATATTTCTTCGTCGCCTTTTACTTTGGGCAAAACCGGTGAACGCAATGGCATTTTTTCGGAGCAAGCTCGGGAAAACAAAGTGCCATTGGTCTATGTTAATAGTGTCGGCATCCAAAACAACGGCAAAACCATCTATTCCTTCGACGGTTCCAGTGCTGTCTATAACAGCGTCGGCGAGGTAATTCATTTTTGTGATCGTCCCTTTGCCCAGAACGTTGACGTCATTAAGTTAAACCTGGCGGATGGTGGTAATAGCATGCCGCCGGTTAAAGTGTCAGTTAAGTCTGATGCGGAAGAAATTTATCAAACATTATTCTACGGGGTGAAAGAATTTACCCAGGCCATTGGCATTAATAAAGTGGTCATTGGCATTTCTGGTGGCATAGATTCTGCTGTGGCCGCCGCGTTATATGCCCAAGCCCTGGGGCCGGAAAACATTTTATTGGTGAATATGCCCAGTAAATATAATTCAGACACCACCAAAAACTTGGCCGCCACTTTGGCCGAGCGACTGGGTGCCTTTTACACCGTGCTGCCGATTCAACAGGCGGTGGATTTGACCATCAATCAAATTGAAAATATACCCATTACTAAAGCGCAGGGTAATGAACAAATTCAGCTAAAAATTAACCAGCCTGTGGCTGAAAATATTCAAGCCCGGGATCGCTCCGCCAGAATATTGGCAGCATTGGCCGCTGCCTTTGGTGGCGGATTTACCTGTAACGCCAATAAAACTGAAATGACGGTGGGCTACTCCACCCTTTACGGTGACCAGGCTGGTTTTTTGGCTGCCTTGGGTGATTTGTGGAAACACCAGGTTTATCAACTGGCCACTTATCTCAATGAACAAGTATACCGGCGGGAAGTCATCCCCCAAGGGATTATCGATATCGTGCCCAGTGCCGAGTTGAGCTTTGATCAGGCGGTGGATGAAGGTAAGGGTGACCCGCTGATTTACAATTACCATGATTACCTATTCCGGGCCTTTATTGAACCTTGGGCCAGGACAACCCCGGAAGATATATTAAAATGGTACAGCGCTGGCGTTTTAGAAGAGCAGATTGGCTGTGAGTCCGGGTTAGTGAGTAAGATATTTGCCAGCCCAGCAGAGTTTATCAATGACCTAGAACGCTGGTGGCGTCAATTTAATGGCATAGGGTTAGCAAAAAGAATTCAAGCACCACCGCTACTGGCCGTTAGTCGCCGTGCCTATGGGTTTGACTACCGTGAATCCCAAAACGGCATTTATTATACTCAGGAATACCACCGCTTAAAAGAGAAAATATTAGGGAGATAGCTTATGGAAGACAAGATAAAAGAATTTTTTAAAGGCGACAGATTTGCAGACTATGTGGGTATTAAACTGGTCAAGGTGGAGCCGGGATATGCGGTGACAGAAATGGATATTGCCGAGCATCACCTCAATGGCGTCAATATCATCCAGGGTGGGGCAATATTTACTTTAGCGGACTTTGCCTTTGCGGCGGCTTCCAATGCCGGTGGGCAAGTTACGGTGGGCATGACCGGTAATATATCTTATTTTAAAGCCGCCCAAGGACAGAAGTTAGTGGCAGAGGCTAAAGAAATTTTTGCTTCCCATAAAACTGCCAGTTATAGTGTTGATGTTTTTGATGATAACAAAACTTTAATAGCCAGGTTGACTGTTACTGGGTATAAAAAAGGACAAAGAATTGATTTCGACAACATTTAGGCAAATATATTATTTTTGATTTTGGCGGCTGATGATATAATCCTAACTAAGATCGGGTGTCGTTGGCTCAACAGGTTGATACAATTATTTAAATTTAAGATGGTGGTATAAAAACTAAGGCAGAAGCCAAAATGTTGGCTTCTGCCTTAGTTTTTTATTTTATTACTACAGGCTTAAATTGGCAGAATATCAAAAAACACAAAGGTTATGATAATCATAATAGTGCATTTTTACCATAGAAGAGAGGTGCCGTATGGAAAAGGTTCAATGGAAAGCCAATGAAATGTTGGGCAAGCAAAAAACGTCAACGGATTTTCTCAGTGAGCAAGAAATAGAAAAGGCCAAGCAGTTCCACCAAAGTTTTCCCGAGTACAGCATCACCCCACTACGCAGTTTGGATCATTTAGCTAAATACTTGGGGGTGGCTGGTATTTATGTTAAGGATGAATCCTATCGTTTTGGATTAAATGCCTTTAAGGTGTTGGGTGGCTCCTTTGCCATGGGCAAATATTTAGCCCAAAAACTGGGTAAGGACATTGGAGAAATGGATTACCATACCCTGACTTCGGAAGAAACCCGGCGTCAGTTGGGGGAGATCACCTTTGCCACCACCACCGATGGCAATCACGGTCGCGGTGTCGCTTGGACAGCCAACCGCTTGAAGCAAAAATCAGTGGTTTATATGCCCAAGGGTTCTACCACCGCCCGGTTGGAAAATATTCGGGCAGAGGGGGCCGAGGCCTCAATTGTTGATATGAACTATGATGATGCGGTGCGCATGACCGCAGAAAATGCCCAAAAATATGGTTGGGTCATTGTGCAAGACACCGCTTGGGAAGGGTACCAAGAGATTCCCACTTGGATTATGCAAGGCTATGGCACCATGGCGGCAGAAGCACTGGAGCAACTGCGGGAATTACAAGTGGAAAGACCAACCCACATCTTTGTTCAGGCCGGTGTGGGCTCACTGGCCGGTGCGGTGCAGGGTTACTTTGCCTCGGTATTTGGCGATAACTGTCCCAAGACAGCCATTGTGGAAGCAGACGCCGCCGCTTGTCTCTATAAATCGGCGGTGGCCAACGATGGTAAACCCAGAGTGGTAGGCGGCGATTTGGATACCATTATGGCCGGTTTAGCCTGTGGCGAACCCAATATTATTGGCTGGAATGTGCTAAGGGATTACAGCGAAATGTTTTTCTCCTGTCCCAACTGGGTGGCCGCCAAGGGCATGCGGGTGTTGGGCAACCCACTGATGGAAGACCTGCGGGTTATCTCCGGCGAATCTGGTGCGGTCACCGCTGGTTTGGTGTTTGAACTGATGACCAGTCCGGATTTGGAGGAGGCCAAGGCCAAGCTGGGCCTCAATCAGCATTCCCAAATTCTGTTGTTTAACACCGAAGGAGATACCGATCCGGAGAATTACCGCAGCGTTGTGTGGGATGGTGAACATCCCAGCTATCAATAAAACGACAGGATGGTGGGAAAATGCTTAATGAGCAAAGAAAGCAAACACTAATCGAACTGTGTCAAGAATTACTCCGCCAACGAAGTTACTCTGGCGAAGAGGACAAGGTTGTCAAAAGTATAACCCAAGCCTTTAAAAAGTTGGGGTTTGATGATTTTTTTGTGGATGGCTATGGTAACGTTATTGGGCAAATAAAAGGCAACAAACCCGGCAAAAGTATTTTATTTGATGGTCATATTGATACCGTAACGGTACCCGATGAAACCAAATGGTCGCATCCGCCCTTTGGGGGCCAATTGGTTGATGGCAAGATCTATGGACGCGGGGCCTCAGACATGAAAGGGGCGGTCAGCGCCATGATTGCGGCTGCAGCATTTTTTGCCGAAGATACCAAGCGGGATTTTGCCGGTAACATTTATGTGGCCGGAGTGGTGCATGAAGAAATCTTTGAAGGTGTTTCCGCCAGAAAAATCAGTGAAGCGATCAAACCCGATTATGTGGTGATTGGTGAAGCCTCTGAACTTAACCTAAAGCGGGGTCAAAGGGGGCGGGCAGAAATTGTGGTGGAAACCTTTGGTAAGCCAGCCCATTCAGCCAACCCCGAAAAGGGTATTAATGCCGTTTATCAGATGTCCAAGCTTATTGATCATATTCAGCAGTTGCCCGCTCCGGAACAAACGGTTTTGGGTAAAGGCATTTTAGTACTGACTGACATTAAATCTTCACCCTATCCGGGAGCATCTGTGGTTCCCGACCACTGCCGAGCAACCTATGACCGGCGACTGTTGGTGGGTGAAACACCTGAATCGGTGCTGGCCCCCATTGAAGAAATCATTGCTGAAATGGAAAAACAAGACCCCGATTTTAAAGCTAAAGCTTCCTATGCTGTAGGTAAAGAAAAGTGCTACACCGGAGAGACTATCGAAGGAGAACGCTTTTTCCCCGGTTGGCTTTACGATGAACAGGATGAATTTGTCCAAGCAGCACTTAAAGGCTTGCGAGAAGCAGGTCTAGACCCCGGGGTAACTCACTATTCCTTCTGCACCAACGGTAGTCACTATGCCGGCGAAAAGGGGATTAAAACCATTGGCTTCGGTCCATCCCAAGAAAACCTAGCCCATACCATTGATGAATACATTGAAGTGGATCAACTTTGTAAAGGTGCCGAAGGCTACTATGCCATTATGAAATCGGTGCTGATCAAGTAGTGAGAAATCTATATCAGGAAAGTACTGAGAATACTTCGGAAATAAAGGGGTGGCGACATGCTACTAGTTGGTAATGGGCAAGTTATTACAAGGGATGATGCTCAACCCTATTTACCCCATGGTTGTGTGGCGATAAAAGATAATTTAATTGCCGAAGTGGGCACCACCGAAGACTTAAAGCAAAAATACCCCGATGCCCAGTTTATCGATGCCGTTGGCAAGTTTATTATGCCGGGGATGATTAACACTCATATGCATTTATACAGTACCTTTGCCCGGGGCATGGCCGCCAAAGATGCGCCACCGGAGGACTTTGTACAAATTCTGGAGCGGCTTTGGTGGAAGTTGGACAAGACACTGACTTTGGAAGATGTCTATTATAGTGCGCTGGCGCCGCTGATTGACTGTGTTAAACACGGCACCACCACCATCTTCGATCATCACGCCAGTCCCAATGCGGTGCGAGAAAGTTTGTTTGCTCTGGCCCGGGCCACCAAAGAAATTGGTGTTCGCAGTTGTCTGTGCTATGAAGTTTCAGACCGGGATGGACAGTTAGTGATGGAAGAGGGCATCAAAGAAAATGTGGACTTTATTAAGCATGCCAACCAACCAGAGGAAGAAATGGTTAAAGGGATGTTTGGTTTGCACGCCTCGATGACTTTGAGTGATGACACTTTGAACCGCTGTGTCGCTGCCAATGAAGGCAACAATGCGGGATTCCATGTTCACACCGCCGAAGGCAAGGCAGATGTGGAACACTCCTTGCAAAACTTTGGCAAAAGGGTGGTGGAACGGTTAGCCAGTTTTAACATTCTCGGCCCCAAAACCATCACTGCCCATTGTGTGCATGTGGACGACAGCGATATTGAACTGTTAAAAAAACACCGTTGTCGGGTGGTGCACAATCCTGAATCCAATATGGGCAACGCTGTTGGTGCCGCGCCGGTAATTAAAATGATGCAACGGGGTGTAACGGTGGGTTTGGGGACCGATGGTTACACCAGTGACATGTTTGAATCCTTTAAGGTGGCCAATGTGTTGCATAAACACACACTGCAACATCCCAGCGCCGCTTGGGTGGAAGTGCCGACAATGTTGTTTAACACCAACCCGGAAATTTGCCGGGAGTACTTTGATCGTCCGCTGGGGGTGTTGGCACCAGGGGCCTATGCCGATGTGATTGTGGTGGACTACAACCCACCCACACCAATAGGTGAAGATAATATTAACAGTCATGTTTTATTTGGCATGTCCGGCCGGGCTGTGGATACCACCATTATAAACGGTAAAGTAATTATGCAAGACCGCCTTTTAGTAGGGATAGATGAAGAAGCAATTCTGGCCAAATCAAGGGAACTGGCAACTAAAGTTTGGCAAAGGGTATAACAATAGAGGAAAGAAGGTGGTAGTAAATGGAAAATAAAACTGTTCCCGCAGTTGACGAAATGTTACCCACCGGAAGGCTATTTGTATTAGGATTACAACATGTGATGGCTATGTATGCCGGTGCGGTGGCTGTGCCGATAATTATTGCTAACTCTTTAGGACTATCAAATGAAGAATTAATTTATTTAATTAATGCCGACCTGTTGGTAGGTGGGATTGCTACAATAATTCAGGCTTTGGGTGTTTGGAAATTGGGTATTAGAAGCCCAATTATGCAAGGGGTTTCCTTTGCTGCTGTGACACCAATGGTGATGGTGGGGGCACAGCATGGATTGCGAGGTATCTTTGGTGCCACCATAGCAGCCGGTGTGATTGGATTTATAATTAGTCCTTACTTTAGTCGACTAATTCGTTTTTTCCCGCCAGTGGTAACCGGCACTATCATTACTCTAATTGGTGTTTCTTTGTTGCCGGTGGCAGTGCGTTGGGCTGGTGGTGGCAACACTGCCGATCCCAATTTCGGCAATTTACAAGCTGTTGGCTTGGCCTTTGCGGTATTACTGTTTGTTATATTAGTGTTCCGGTTTTTTACAGGCTTTTTTCAGAGTATTGCAGTGCTTTTGGGTTTAATTGTAGGTACTATTGTTGCAATACCCTTAGGAATGACCAATTTTTCTCAGGTGGCTACTGCTTCTTGGTTCGGCCTGATTCTGCCTTTTAATTTTGGTTTGCCAATCTTTGATTTAGCGTCAATCTTGGCAATGACACTGGCGATGTTGGTTATTATGACAGAGACCACAGGCGATATGATTGCGGTAGGCGAAATCGTTGAAAAGCCGGTGGATAGAGAAGGTTTAACTAGGGGTTTGCGGGCGGATTGTTTTTCCACCATACTGGGTGGAGTTATGAACACCTTCCCCCACTCGGCCTTTGCGCAAAACGTTGGCCTGTTAGCTCTCACAGGGATTAGAAGTCGTTTTGTGGTGGTGGCTGCTGGTATTATATTAGGTGCTCTGGGGCTATTTCCCAAAGCGGCGGCTGTGGTTGCTGCCATTCCTCAACCGGTGCTTGGTGGCGCAGGGATTGCCCTGTTTGGCATGGTGGCGGCCAGTGGTATCCGGACTTTAAGTAAAGTAAAATTTGATGGCAACAATAACTCTATGATAGTGGCTATTAGCTTGGGTCTTGGTCTAATTCCTTTGGCTGCGCCTGATTTCTATCATTATATGCCTGATTGGGCACAGCTAATTTTGCACAGTGGCATTACCGCTGGTAGTATAGCTGCAATTATACTAAATTACTTCTTCAATGAGACCGGCAAAAAGGATGAAGATGCCGGGGAATCCGGAGAAAGAGTTGATGGTGAGCTTGGTTTTGAACATTAATACCGTTTGAAAAGGAGAAGTTAACTATGGCAAACACTAGTGTTAACGTATGTGGTCTTTGTGTCACCCGCTGCCCCAGAAGCCCGTTATCGCTGTAGAATCATGGGTGTAGTACTAACTGGCGGCATCGTAGTAACCGCAGTGGACAGTTATCTGGCCGATGTGCGCATGGAAGGAGAAAAAATTGTAGCCGTCGGCAATGGCATTGCGCGCCCAGAGGATCAAGCGATTTCTGTGGAAGGCTGCTATCTGCTGCCCGGCGCCATTGATCCCCACACTCACTTTGATATGCCCGCCGGTGACATTACCACCGCCGATGACTTTGCCAGCGGCACCGCTGCGGCGGTGGTGGGAGGTACCACCACCATTATTGACCATGTCACTCAGCAAAAGGGCGAGAGCCTCCTTGATGCGCTGGCTAAATGGCATGCTAAGGCTGAGGGTAAAAGCTTTGCCGATTATGGCTTTCACATGGGCATTAACGATTACCATCAGCAAGTGCCTGAGGAAATGGGTGTCTTAGTGGAACGGGAAGGGGTTAGTTCCTTTAAGTTATACACCGCATACCAGCATTTGCGAGTTAATGATGGCGATATTTTGCAAGCGCTGCAACGCTGTCAGCAAATTGATGCGTTGGCCTGTTTCCACTGTGAAAACGGTGATGTCATTGATGTGCTAATCAAACAGGCTAAAGAGCTGGGCTGTACCGGTCCCCACTGTCACCCCCTCACCAGGCCTGATATCACCGAAAGGGAAGCCACCGCTCGGGTATTGATGTTGGCGGAACTGGCCGAGGTGCCGGTCTATATCGTCCACCTCAGTTGTGCCAGCGCCTTAAGTGAAGTGATGCTGGCTAAAGCCAAAGGAATGGAAGTATATGTGGAAACCTGCCCCCAGTATCTACTGCTAGATGACTCCTATTATCTGGCCGAGGATTTTAATGGTGCCAAGTATGTAATGTCACCGCCATTAAGAAAACGAGAAGATCAAAGGGCTTTGTGGCGGGGGTTGCAGACCGGTGCCATTGATACCATCGGTACTGACCATTGCTCCTTTAATTTTCGGGGACAAAAGGAGCGGGGCATCGATGATTTTAGTATGATACCTGGTGGCGCCCCTGGGGTGGAACATCGCTTGGGTTTGTTATACACCTATGGGGTACAAAGGGGCGCAATCAGTATGTCCCAGTTGGTGGCACTTTCCGCCACCAACCCAGCCAAATGCTTTGGCTTATACCCTCGCAAAGGTACGTTGGCGGTGGGCAGTGACGCTGATATTGTGGTCTGGGATCCTCAACAGTCCTTTGAAATTAGCGCCGTTACCCATCAGCAACGGGTGGATTACACTCCTTATGAAGGTTGGCAGCAGCAGGGCAGAGCTAAACATGTGTTTATTCGCGGTCAACAGGTGGTTGCTGAAGGTGTATTGCAACCCAAGCCCTTGGGAAGTTACCTGTATCGTAAACCATTTCTGCCAAGAAAGGTAGGGTAGCATGTATACAATAAATCTTAATGGTCAAGATGTTAACGTTGATAAAAATGTTAAACTGATCGATTACCTACGGGAAGAAGCCCGACTGACATCCGTTAAAAACGGCTGTGGCGAAGGGGCCTGTGGCGCTTGCATGGTGCTGGTGGACGGTAAAGCCATGAAGGCCTGTGTTTTAACAATGGAAAGAGTAAATGGCAAAAAGATAGTAACGGTGGAGGGTCTCAGTGAAAGGGAGAAGGATGTTTATAGTTGGGCCTTTGCCGAGGCTGGAGCGGTGCAGTGCGGTTTTTGTATCCCGGGGATGGTGATCAGTGCTAAGGGGTTAATAGATAAGAACCCCGATCCCACATCCGATGAAATCAAAAAAGCACTACAGGGAAATATTTGTCGCTGTACCGGCTACGTAAAAATTGAAAAGGCAATAACCATGGTGGCCAAGGCTTTGCGGGAAGGCTATCAACCCGAGGTTACAAAATTTGATTACCGAGTGGGGGACCGCATGCCCCGGGTGGATGCCAAAGCTAAAGTTTTGGGCACCGCTGAATATGTAGATGATATGCACGTTGAAGGAATGTTGCACGGGGCGGCATTAAGAAGCAAATATGCCCGGGCGTTGGTAAAACGCATTGATATTTCTAAGGCCAAAGCTTACCCAGGTGTAGAGGCGGTATTACTGGCGAAGGATGTGCCTGGGGAGCGTCACTTGGGTCACATCATCCATGACTGGCCAGTGATGATCGCCGAAGGAGAGACCACCCGCTATGTGGGTGATGCCCTGGCGATAGTGGCCGCCACCACCCGCCAGACTGCCAAAGAGGCTTTGGATTTAATTGAAGTGGAATATCAACCGTTAAAACCGGTGCTCAGCATCCAAGAAGCGATGGCTGATGGCGCGCCACAAATTCACAAAGATGTGGAGCGTAACATTTTGCGCACCACCGTGGTTAAACGGGGCAATGTGGATGAGGCCATTGCCAATGCGAAGTATGTGGTTACCCAAAAATATTTTACGCCCTTTACTGAACATGCTTATTTAGAGCCGGAAAGTGCGCTGGGGATGCTCAATGAAGATGGTACCATCACGGTATATGTGGGTAGCCAAAATGTTTATGACGATCATGCGGGCATTGTGCAAATGTTCGGTGTAAACGAAGAACAGGTGCGGGTAATCAGTAAGACGGTGGGCGGTGCCTTTGGCGGCAAAGAAGATTTAACGGTGCAACACCATGCCGCTTTATTGGCCTGGCACACTAAAAAGCCGGTTAAAATGACCTGGGATCGGAGCGAGAGTATCAGGACTTCTGTTAAAAGACATCCCGCTGAAATGGAATACACCGTCGCCTGTGATGAAAATGGTAAAATAACGGCCACTAAGGCGGTAATTATCACTGATACCGGGGCTTACGCTTCCTTAGGTGGGCCGGTTACTGAGCGAGCCTGTACCCATGCGGCAGGACCCTACCAGATTCCCAATGTCGATCTTACCGGCATTGCAGTCTATACCAATAATCCCCCTGCCGGCGCTTTTCGCGGTTTTGGGGTACCGCAATCTTGTTTTGCGATGGAATGTACCCTTAATCTATTGGCTGAAAAGGTGGGTATTTCACCGTGGGAAATCCGCTATCGCAACGCCATTGAACCGGGCAAGGTACTGCCTAACGGACAAATTGCCGATGAAGGCACTGCCCTCAAAGAAACACTGTTGGCGGTGAAAGATGTCTTTGAAAGTGACCCCCATGCCGGCATTGCCTGTGCCATGAAAAACAGTGGTATTGGGGTTGGTTTAGAAGATGTCGGTCGGATGAGACTACTGGTGAAAGACGGCAAAGTATGGCTTTTAACCGGTGCTGCCAGTGTTGGTCAAGGGATGACCACTGTATTAACGCAAATGGTGGCCGAGGCCACCGGGCTTAGTACCGAACTACTGCAAACCGGTCCGCCGGATACTTACACCACTCCGGACGGCGGTACCACCACCGCCTCTCGGCAAACATTGTTTACCGGTGAAGCTACCCGCAAGGCGGCTTTAAAGCTGAAGAAAGACTTAGAAACTCATAGCTTGGAGGAATTAGAAGGCCGGGAATATTACGACGAGTTTTCCGGTGTTACCGACCCCATCGGTACAGATAAGCCCCATCCGGTGAGCCATGTGGCCTATAGCTATGCCACTCATGTGGTGCTATTAAACGAAGAAAACAAGGTGGCGAAAGTGATAGCGGCCCATGATATTGGACGCGCCATCAACCCCACCGGTATCGAAGGGCAAGTTGATGGTGGCGTGCTGATGAGTATGGGTTATGCGTTAACTGAAGATTTTCCTTTAGAAGAAGGGATGCCCAAGGCCAAATTTGGTACGCTGGGGTTACTCCGGGCTACCAATCGACCGGAGATTGAAACGATTATCATTGAGAAAAACGATGTGCCTTTAGCTTATGGGGCCAAGGGTATCGGAGAAATTGCCACCATTCCAACCGCACCGGCGGTGGCCTGTGCTTACTATCGGCGGGATGGCAAATTTAGAACCAGTCTGCCTCTGGAAGAAACCCCGTACAGCAGAAGGAAAAAATAAAAACACTAAAAAGATCTTACCGCTGCAGGTAAGATCTTTTTAGCAATAATAAGTGATTTACCAATCCAAAAGGCGTTTTTGACCCTGTAGCGATCTGATGTCCGTTACATCTTGGGTCACTTCCACCACACCCCGATATTTACTGGTTTTATCCCGAATGGCAAAATAGCGGATATGTACAAAACGGCCGTTTAATTCTAGCCAAAATTCAGCCGCATCCCGGGTGCCATTTTTAAACTCGCTGACAATTTTTTCAACAACGTGGACGCTGGATGAGGGGTGACAGTTTTTCACATCCCGACCGATAATGCCCGGGCTGCGGGGGAAAATCCGCTCGGGACCTTGGGAGTAATATCGTACCCGATCATTTTCGTCCACATAGGTAATGTCCACCGGCAAATTGGTCAGTATCAGATTAATCTGTTCTGGAGTGAGCACACCGGTATCCAGCTTGATGTCATCCTGATTTTGCCCGGTGTTATCCTTTTCCAAATCCACCAAGGCTTCTGCCGAGGGTTTCCAATCGGTGCCCGGTGTCACCAGAGTATAACCAATCTCCTCTTCGCCTTGCCGTACCCTGACCCATTCTTTTTCATTCAATGTTTCTAACGCCATCGGGAATAGAATGTTTTCTTCCTTGTATATTAAGTCGTTGATTGTTTTAATTAATTCTTCACCCGTGGCCACCACTGTTTTGGCATTATTGTTTTCCACTGCCTGTTTTATTTCTTTGAGCATTTTACGCACATCGTCGTGGAACTGCCACATCACTTTGGTGGGCCCTTGGACACCTTTACCCTCTAATAAAGGAAACAGTTGGTTTTCTTTGCGTAGATAATGCTTTTCTATTTCTGAAAGTACCTCTAGATCGTTTTTGATTGCCCCTTTGTAATCATTCAACGCCTCATTCTTACCTTTTTTTAATTGGCTAAGCATTTTTTGCAGCGACGCGGTGGCTTTTTCAATTTCCCGGTTTTCCATTTTAAAAGTATGTACTGGGTGTCCCGGTGGCGGTTCCTTTGGCACCACCGCGTCTAAAGCTTCCTTAAATACTGATACGTGAACGTCACACAATCGCTTCACTTCATTTTCCGGTATGCCTTCAGTTATTAAACTGCTTTCCATCTGGGAGATTTCTTTAGCACTCACGTTCTTAATCAATTTGGCAAAGCGGTCTTTGACTTCATCGGGAGACTTGCCGTTGTGCAGCTCTTTAATGATATCTTTGAGGACTTCTTGGCGTTGACCTTTGCCATCAATTAGCTCACTCATAAATCCACATCCTTATTGTTAATGGTCATTTAATTTTATATATTGCCCGTGAAAACCTATAATATGCCGTTAATTGGCTATAACTGAATCTCATCTCATTAATCCAGAAAGAATAAGAAATCTGATATATTGGTAACAGCAGCTTTTAGGCTTTTAATGTGCTTAAAATATTATAAAAGCAGGATTTGCAACAAAAAAGTAGAATGTTTTTATAAATTTATTAGGAAATAAGTCCTGAAATATAAAAATAATGGCATTTGCCTGCCCGCACCTTTATATAGTATTACTTATGAAAAAGAGTAAACCCGCTGTGTTTTCAGAAGCGATATCGGCGGGTTTCATAATTTTTGTGTCTTTATCAGATATTTGGTTAGATACAGTTATTTAAGTACCCTATGATATAGGGTGGTTTAAGGTGTGACTATTATATTTACCATAAAAGAAAGGGGAGACGCCAGTGTTAGAGCATGACTTATTTCTAAGTCTACTAAGCGACAGAGAAATTAATTCACTAGCAAATTCAATGAAAATCAAACCCAATGGTTTTGCTAAAAGGGGAAGAGTTAAAATTCCAACTCCATTGTTAAAAAAGGAATTAAAGGATGTATACGCTTACGGATTTAAAAATCCTAACAAGGGGAGCAACCTTTATGAAACCTATAAAAAACTAGGTAATGAATTTATAAAACATGAAAAAACTCCTAAATTAAAGGGTGAAGAGCTACTAAGAGAATGTGGAAACAGGGTTGACGTCCCAGATGCAATACTTTTAAGTTATCTCTACATTTGTGATAAGGATTTGTATCACGATAAAATTAAAGAGTGGTGTAAAAATAAACCCGAAGGAAGACTTTTTCAAAACTATGCAACTTCAACCCCAGATGAACAATTAACTGTAATATTTACTCCTGAAAAATTCTCTAAAGAATTAGTAAAAGAACGTGTAGAAATTTTTCTTAAAGATGTAGAGTTGCCCGATGATATACCCGAAAAAATAACAGCAGATTTCATCATTAACTTTAGAGGCAAAGCAAGCCAAGCAATTAAACTGCTCTATATCTACCTAACAGATGATGAAAATAAAGATAATCCTCAAGCACCAAAATTATGGAATACTATTAATACTTGGGTAGCGACAAAAGAAATAGAGTTAGCCGATTCCACCCAAGAAATGTATAAAAAGAGAATCGAGGAATTAGAGAAAGAGTATAGTAAAAAGGAAAAAGACTATAGAAGAACACAGGAAAAACTTGAAAAACTAACCGAAGGATGTAACAAACTTAAGCTTAACAACAAAAAAGTTAGTACAGAACTAAGTGAAGTTAAAAAACAATTAAATAAAAAAATAAGTACCGCAAAAACATTTTATGGGCAAATTAGTAAGTTGATTGAAGAGAAAGAACAATTGACAAAAACCATAACCAAATTCGAACAACAACTTCAGGATTTATGGGATGTTTTCAATACTAAGTCAGTTGATAAAATTAATTGTAAATATAAGGATGCACATTATAAAGCGGAATTATTAATTTCAATATTGCCGGAAACAGACTCGTATATAATTGCAACTAGAAAGAATTTGGCAAAACAATTACCTTCGTTCATCCCTGAAAAATGTCTAACCGACATCAACTCCTGTTTAAATAAACAATGGTGTGAAAATCATACGGGCAAGACCCTTTATTTACATAGACATGCATTTGGCACCATAAAGAACTTTGATGAAACAATGACGTTTGCAAGACAAAACAATCTAAACGTTGTGGAAGTAACTGCCCTTGATGAATCCGAATGGTTAAAAGAACTAATTAGAAAGGAAGTTGATTAATAAATGAGTATAGGTATAGCAGAAATGCTGAGTATTAATGATTTAGAAGCAATAAAGAAAAATATTATGCTCTTCAAAGTAGCGCCAGATGATATGGCATACCACTTTAAGCTTGCAATGAACGGACAAGCAATTGATGTTGCTTATAGCCATTCCAACGATATTGTGATTTACCTTAAAGCACTTTCAAATTTGCCAAAGGCTATAGCACACATTAATCAACCCTTTGTATCATTTTCTGAGAGAAATATGAAGGCATTAAATACAATTAACTTTACTGAATTTGAAGGATTAGACCGATTGGAGACTCTGCGCGAAGCTTTAAAAGATAAATTAATACTTGCTGTCCCAAAGCTACACATAGATAACAGAAGAAAGGAATTTAACGAACCAGATCCTTACTACTATAATTACGAAATGATATATATATCAGAAGAAAAACCAGTATCTGAAATATATAACACCATACCATCTGTTATTAGTAACATTGACCGCAGAAGATTTGAGTACATGCTAAAAAATGAAGAGTATGTTCAGTTTAGAAATTATAATTCTATGATGCCAAGTCCGGAGTTTGTAATTTGTGAGGACACGCTTTTCTACTTTCCAGATATGAAAACAACGTCATTAACACCTAATATAAAAAACATCTCAACTTTCCATTGCGAAGACTACAAGGAAATCAAAAGACTTAAGTTACCTTATGAGTTTAAAGATAATTGTCAGTGTACCTATCAAGGATTACATTTTATTCCTTTTGAATACACGGCACAACTAAGGGATTTAATGGATGAAAAAGGCGCATCTTTAGATATGCCGTTAGAATCTGAACCTTTTATTGTGAATACTGAAACCAAAAAGGATAAAGAAATTAAGCCTGAACCTAAAGAACAAGTTCTCGCAGAACTGATTTCTACAAAAGAGGAAACTATAACAACTAAAAACTTGCCAGATGAAAATTACGTTGAAGAATATGAATTTTTAACAGCTCTTAAAAACAAAATGATTTTATCTGAACTTTATTATGATGGTACTGATATTGACAGTTTCCATACTGCTGTTAAGACTAATTTTATTACCATTGTTGGCGGTATGTCTGGAACGGGCAAATCTCAGTTGGCAATGAAATACTGTGATACCCTGGGCTTGAGAAAAGGTGACGATCTATTGGTAATTCCAATCAGTCCATCCTATACTGAACCCTCTGATATTTTAGGGTACTTACATCCGCAAACAGGTGCATATGTTGAAAGTGAAACTGGTCTAGTGAGTTTTTTACTGAAAGCCAGCAAAAACCCGGAAAAATTACATGTTTGTATTTTCGAAGAAATGAACTTATCTCAAGTAGAACACTGGTTTAGCCCATTCATTTCCCTATTAGAACTTGAAGGAGAACACCGCATGTTACATCTGGTAAGTGAAAAACAGCATTGCCTGCAAGAAGAATATAGTAAACCTATTCATATTGGAAACAATGTAATATTTATTGGTACTGTGAATCTTGATGAAACCACTAAGGAATTCTCTAACCGTCTGTTAGATAGAACTAACCTGGTACAACTAAAAAAACAATCATTCTTGGATGCAAAACACTATACCAATAAGCATATTGAGGTTAGGAGTTTTGATAAAATTTCAGCAGTTAACTTCCGTAGATGGGTTAAAACAACAAATAACCACCTGACTATAATGAGCGATGAAGAATTAAGATTATTGGATAGAATTCACCAAGAATTAAGAAAAGTTGATGCCCAAAACGGTGTAAGCTTTAGAATTGTAAAGGCAATGGCACACTTTATCAATAATATTCCCGAAGATAAAGATGGCAATAAACTAATTAATCGTAAGAAAGCCTTCGATATTCAGATTTGCCAACGCATATTGACAAAGATTAAAGGTCACAGGGAAATGTTGCAAGATTTATTAGGTGTCTACAAAATAGATACTGGTGAAATCAAAGGTGGCCATTTAAGAGAACAGCTTAAAGCGTTTGAGATAGAAAATGAATTGGATGATAAAACAAGCGAAGAACAAATGTACAACAACTTTGGTATGTCGGCAGAAGTATTGGATCAAAAAGCAAAGGATTTGGTAATTAATGGCTATACTATGTAACTCAAAGAAACTGCCTATAAACGTTGTAGTAAAGGTTGGTTATGACAACGACAAATATATAACTGATTTCACTTCGGACCCACCCATATTTAACGTTGATGGCCCTAATAGAGAGTTTGTTATTAGAGAAAACATAAATTTAACCATAGGTTTCTATCCTGATACCAGGAATGACCATGATGAAAACAGTTATTTGAAAATCGAAACCCATAGTGATAATGAACAGCAGGAAAACGGTTTTACTATTCCTTTAGGAAATTCAATGAGTGTTTTCAATGTCAGTGGTAATCTAGCCTTTCCTTTTCGTTTGGGCTATACAATAATGAAGCTGATCTATAAGGATGAAGTTTACCTTACTAAAGTGCCTGTTATCCCTATTCACTATTCCTATGAGCAAGTAATAGGCATACACAATTTCTTAGAGCAACAAATACAAAATATTTGTTATGACCACATCGTAAATGAGGGTTTGGCAGAACAATTTGACAGAGTTGAATTACACTGGTATAGAGAATATGGTAAATTTCATTACCAAAAAGAATCCGAAATAGTAGGTTTATTCTCTCGGATTAATCAAGATGAACTAAGAAAAATGGTTAAAAGATATGTCACCCAACCCTTTCCTGCAAAAATGGATGCCAAAGGATTCCGTAAAACGCTAACCAAAGGTGTACAAAATCAGGGAAAACCTTACTTTAACCAAAAGACTCAGTTAATTGTTGATGAAAAAAACAGCATGTGGCTTAAGTACACTCTCTATCGATGGTTTCACAAGATTGAAGATGCCATTGTTGCCATTGAAAAAGAAGTACACACGTTAAGAAAGGATATAAAGCAACACGAGCAAAAAATTGATAAAATCATACTTAAAAAATACCAAATTAATGATCCCAATGTTTCTAAGATATACTCCCGGGCTCTGCCTACTGAAATCGGTGTATTAAGGCAAAAAATTGAAAAACGGTGTAAATATAAGCATGACCGTGATCTATGGCTTAAGTCCTTGTATTTTATAAAACACCGCATATTATACCTGATGCATGAAACAGAACTAAAGGATGTACTGTTAAGACCACCTAAAGGAGACATCCGTCTCCAAGGTCAGGTGTTAAAACGGATACAAAGATTGTACAAGGAAAGCGAATTGTTCGCAAAACCACATGGCAATAATTCAAGATTAATACAGGTGCCTAAACACACCTGGCAGGTATTCGAATATTTTGTTGTATCTAAGACTATTGATATCTTAAGTTCTATGGAATATGGTTTTAACGTTACCCAAGGCCTAGATAACAATATTATAGAAAACATAATAATTAACGGTATTCCAGAGAGTTCCGTTTTCACTTTGGAAAATGACACACATACAATTAAAGTGGTTTATGATGATCCGTTACCCCGCAGTGAAGAAGATGCAAAAGAACATAACCATTCTTTTTACACATATAGTACCCACAACCGACCTGATATAAGATTGGAGTTGTATGAAAAAGAAGAAGATCAATTAGGCAAGTTCCTAGGACTGGCAGTAATCGAAGTTAAGTTTAGGAAGTTTGATGCGCTCTACAATAGAACCCCTACCGACACAATGGTAGCGCTCACAGACTATAATAACATTATGTATTGTGCTGAAACCACTGATATATTCTATCACCGACATACATACGTAGACAGAGTTATATGTGTTTATGCTGGCAGTACAAGTGGAAAGAAAAATCTAGAATTTAAAGACTGTAAATATTATATCAGGCTGTTCCCTCATGTTGATGATAGTAACCAGATTACCAAACTCATTGGTGAATCTGAAATTAGGCAAGTACTAGAACATTGGTTGCAAGAAAAAATACAAGTTACAACTCGTTATCAAAACCCAATGCCTGCTAGTGGATAGGTTACACTTAGCTAGACAGATTTTTTAAGGTCAAGTAGACTATTAATAATAAACCTAAGGAGAGGCTACTATGACCAAACGAGAAAGAAGAACCTATACAGACGAATTCAAACAACAGATGGTGCAATTATATAATAACGGTAAGCCTAGAAAAGATATTATTCGTGAATACTAATTAACGCCATCAGCTTTAGACAAATGGATTAAACAAAGCCAAAAAACAGGTTCATTTAAAGAAAAAGATAACCTAACACCAGAGCAGATCAAGTTAGCCAAGCTACGTAAAGAAAATAAGCAATTGCTAATGGAGCATGTGGATACCATGGCCGCAATACCAAACTAAGACGCAGTCTTAGTTGGTATAAGGTTTTCTATCCATAATTATACAATGTTGAAAAATATACCCATAATGCTTGTTTTTGAAAATGTGTAATTCTAAGAAATACAGAGATATTTTAAGAAAACGTTAGATTATAGAGGGAGGTAGGTAATTTGAAAAACGCTGTCTTTCTTAATGTGGCTAGGTTAGACTTTGACCACAAGCTAGATCTTTCACCAATCGATGAACTGGCCAATGTAACCAAGTACGATGCCAGCAGCCCCGAGGAAATATTAGAACGAGTTAAAGACCAGCATGTTGTCATTACTAAAGAACTGCCCTTAGGCAGAGATTTAATATCTCAGTTTCCGCCTTCGGTGGAATTGATCTGTGAAGCCGGTACTGGTTTTAACAACATAGACATTGAGGCCGCCAAAGAGAAGAATATAACTGTGTGCAATGTGCCGGGCTATAGCACCGAGGCGGTGGCTCAATTGGCCACCGCATTGATGCTAAATTTTGCATCCTCATTGCATTTACAAAGATTGATGATTGAAAGGGGTAACTTTGATAACTTTACCAAAGATGTTCAGGTGCCCCACTTTGAAGTCCAGGGTAAAACTTTAGGTATCATTTGTAGTGGTGCCATTGGCCGAAAGCTGATGGAGAATGCCTTAACCTTGGGCATGAACATTTTAGTCTATAATCGCACCCCCAGACAGTGGGATGACCCTGGTATACAAAATGCCAGTCTGGAAGAAGTGTTAAAACAAAGTGACTTTGTCAGCATTCATTGTCCGCTAAACGCTGGTACCAAACATCTGATTAATAAAGACACGTTAAAGTTGATGAAACCGACGGCTTACATAATTAACACTTCCAGGGGGGAAGTGATTAAAGAGGCAGATATTATTGAAGCGTTGCAAAACGGTGTTATTGCCGGAGCGGCGCTGGATGTGCAAGAACAAGAACCGCCGGCGTTGGATAATCCTTTATTTAAGATGGATAACGTCATCTTAACGCCGCATATTGGCTGGAAGACATTAGAATCAAGGCAAAGATTGATTAATTTGATGGCCAATAACATAAAAGCATATATCGGTGGTAAACCCTCTAACGTAATAAGTTAATACTGCTTTTATCCTATATCTAACAAAAAACCTCCGAGGGCTACCTTGGAGGTTTTTTGTTAGAAATTAATGAAGTCATCTCTATAAAAGTTTATAATAAGTAATGGTGATGATAAGGTTAATGGTATTTTGACAATATATTTTATAAGGAAGTGATCTTTTGGTTAACAAAATTTCTGGACAGGCCAAAGAAGCGCTACAGGAATTGTTGTCGGTGGCTAATTTAGAGGCCGGAGAGATAGTGGTGATTGGCTGTAGCACCAGTGAGGTAATGGGCGAAAAGATTGGTTCGGCGTCCAGCGTTGATACTGCTAAGGCCATAATGGAAGGACTGCTGCCGGTGATTAAAGACAATGATCTTTTTTTGGCGGTTCAATGTTGCGAACATTTAAACCGGGCTTTGGTGGTGGAAAGGGAATGTGCTAAAACATATGGTTTGGAAATTGTGTCGGTGGTGCCCAAACCCAAAGCCGGCGGTTCGTTAGCTTCGATGGCGATGGAAAGGTTTAACGAGCCGGTGGTGGTGGAGACCATCACTGCCCATGCCGGGTTAGATATCGGTGATACCTTTATTGGTATGCATTTAAAAAGGGTGGCGGTGCCGGTGCGTCTAAAGGTAAAAGCAATTGGCCAAGCCCATTTGACCGCGGCCCGTCATCGGCCAAAGCTTATCGGCGGCGAAAGGGCTCAATATAAGTAACCAGGTGCCTAGGAATGATTACTTGATTTCAAATAAAATTTTATATATTGTTTAAAGAAATCAGAAAAGGTGGTGGTAAAAATTATGTATTTTAATTCAATCGGTAAAATAAACACCTATGACACTGCCAAGTTAGCGCTAAAAGCGGCCACAGAAAAAAATATTAAACACATTGTGGTGGCCTCTAACCAAGGTGATACAGCTAAAGCCTTTATCAACTCAGAGGGCTCAGAAGGTATTAATTTTATTTGTGTTACCCATGCCCACGGTTACCCAGAACCGGGTAAAAGTGAGATGTCCCCTGAAACCCGTGAGGAACTGATTAATTGGGGAATCAAAGTATTAACTACCACCCATGTGCTCAGTGGTGCCGAAAGAGGCATTAGCAATGCCTTTGGTGGGGCATATCCTGTGGAAATAATTGCCCATACCTTAAGAATGTTGGGTCAAGGCACCAAAGTATGTGTTGAGGTGGCGATAATGGCCCTTGATGCCGGTTTAATCCCCTATGGCGAACCCATTATTGCAGTTGGCGGCTCAGCCCGCGGGGCTGATACCGCGGTAATCATTACTCCGTCCCATGCCAGTAGTATATTTAAAACCAAAATCCATGAGATCATTTGTAAGCCTGCCTGTTATGTTAGTAAGTAGTGGGATGAGATGATTTTTTAATAACGAAAGGGGTTCAGTTATTTGCTGAATCCCTTTCGTTATTTAATATGGTTAAACTCAATGAATGGTCAGTAAAGTTATTGTATGTGGTTATTAAGGTCGAGATTTTGGCTATTGGGCAGAGGTGAAAGGATTTAAAAATAATTTTTAGTAATAAAGTAGATATAATGCAAAATAGTTACAAAAAAGGAATTGTGTATTTTATGTCAAACTTCTTATCAGAGAAAAATACCCAAATTCTGATAAGGAGGAGACCACATGTATCCTTTACCATGGTATGTAATTTTATTTCAGAGTTTTCCGGAAACATTTTTGATGATAATACTAGGGTTTAAACTATTCAATCTAAATATAGAACTTAAAAAAGTTACAATTATTTCTTTAATAGTTTGTGTGTTTGCATATTTTGTAAGGCATCTTCCACTTGCATTTGGCGTGCACACTTTGATTCTCGTACTAATTGATGCAATATTATGTAGGGCTATAGGTAATATTAAACTTGTATATGGGTTAATAGGCATCACGGTGGGGGCGTTAATAAATGGTGTTTTACAGAGTTTATTAGTACCAATTATGCTTTCTATAGGTGGTATGGGTATAAGTGCATTATCTTCTGAACCTGTATTGAATATAGTGTTGTTTTTACCTATAGGAATTATTATGTTGGCTTTATGCATGGTAATCAAAAAATGTAACTTTGTATTATATGATTTGAGCATACATGGGAAATAATGTTATGTTTAAAGGCAATTATTTAATAGTGGTCATAACTATATTGGTAGAAACAATGTTCATTATAATTATTAATCAACAGATATATATATATCAAGATATTGATAGAATGAAGCCGTATCTACCTTTAGTTAATATTTTGGTGTTTGTATTAAGTGCTTTGGTTATTTTTTGTATTAAAAAGATAGAGCAGAATGCCAAAAAGGATTATGAGGTAAAAATTTTAAAATCACATTTAGATCAGGTTGAGAACTTATCTAAAATTTTACAAACACAGCGGCATGAACATACCAGACATATTCAAACCATTCAGGCCATGATACATTTAGATGAAGTGCAAGAGGCCAAAGAATATATTGAAGGCATTGTAGACCGCTACTGGCATATGGGGGATATAATTTACGTTGGTAATCCTGCGCTCACAGGTTTAATCAATAGTAAACGGGGAGTGGCAGAATCAAAAGGCATTGATTTTGCCATTGCAGTAAAATGTGAAATAGATAAAATTGCTATTGAACCATGGGATTTGTGCAGTATAATTGGTAATCTGATAGATAATGCCATCGAAGCAGTTATTCAAGAAAATAATAATCGTCGGATCGCCATTGAGTTTAAGTATGAAAATAGTTGTTATAAAATATATGTTCATAATTCCGGTCCCAAAATTGAAAACAAAGTTAATATTTTCAAAGCAGGTTATACAACTAAGGGGTCGGAAGCGAGAGGATATGGTTTATATCTAGTTAATAAACTTGTTAATAAGTATCATGGAAAGATTGAGGTATATTCTAGCCACAAGACAACTTTTATAATATCGATACCAGATAAGGAAGCGGTGTTATGTTAAAGAAGGTTTCCGACAAAATTGCTTTAAGTATAGGGACACAGTTGCAGGTCGACGATGACCAAGTGGAAATATATTCATATGGGTTGCAGGTTTTTATTGGTGCCACTTTAAAATTATTGGTAATACTATCCCTTTCGCTTATTTTAGGCATATTTAAAGAAGTTGCGGTATATTTGACATTTTTTATATTACTTCGTAAATGTGGCGGTGGTGTTCACTTAAGCACATACGCAAAGTGTCTTAGCATAGGGACGGTAATGATTTTAGGTTTTGCTAAGTTGGCCACATTAAACATATCTACTGATTTGTTAATAGTTTTAATCACCATTGTATTCCTTGGTGGTTGCTTTTGTACTGTTAAGTGGGTACCTGCTGGCACTGAAAAGAAAACAGTTACAGATGTGATCAGCAGAAAGAAACAAAAAGCTCAAGTTTTTATATTATTAATTGTTTGGTTAATCTGTGTTGTTTTTTTGAACAGTAATCAACAAATACAGTATGCTTTGGCCGCAACCCTTGGGGTAGCCTGCAGTTTCTTTTTTATATCACCACTGGGTTACAGGATAATTAAATTATTGGATAAAACTTTAACTATTAGAAAGGAGGTGTAAGGTATGTTTAAGGGATTAAAAACAATGGCATTATCAAGCTTGGCTGCTGCGTTAATGTTTGTTGCGCAAACAGGTATAACTCCATATAGCCATTGGGTTTTCTTTGAACCAGATGTTCCTAAGAGTCTAAAGAAATAAGGTTAGGTTAAATGACCAAGATATTGTTACTAGAAGATGAAGATTATACCAGAAGGTTTCTAAAAAAAATAATTTTAGAAAGCACGCTGGTAGATGAAGTTCTTGATACCCCCGGTGGGAGTGAGGCAATAACCCTTGCAAGGGAATACAAACCACAGATTGTACTGCTAGATATTGAACTGGCCCCTGAAGAGGAAATTAACGGCATTGATGTGGGTAGAATCATTTATAATGATAACCCCAACACCTATTTCGTTTTTATAACGGGATATTCCAAATATGCTGTAGATTCCTTTTCGGTGCATCCATATGATTATATTTTAAAGCCAATTAAAAAGGCGCGGGTATTAGAAGTGATCAATTCCCTTGCAAGTAAAGTTGCCAAAGATGCTAACTTCCCAAAAAATGAGAGAATATTAATCAAATCAAAAAATGAAATAATTTTTGTATCACTCCAAGATATCTTATTCGTGGAAAAATTAGATAAGAAGTCCTTTATACACACCTGTAATAATGTCATCGAAGCAAATGACACCCTTACTGAGCTGGAAAACACTTTAAGGGACGGTTATCTTCGGGTACACAAGTCTTATATTGTGAACCTAGCCAAAGTTAAAAAAATTAAAGACATTGGCAATAGGTCCTACGTTATTCAGTTTGATGGTACCGATAAGGTTGCCTACATGAGTAGATATAAGTTTGAAGAGTATAAAGATAAATTTTTTACACCCCTTTAAGGGGTAATTTTTTTACAAATAAGTGGCAGGGCTAAGTTTAAAAAACAGCATGGCTATTCACGCTTTATAATGGCTATTAAGCTGTTATATCTAGAAAAATATAATGATTTCCTTCATAATTAATATTATTAGATATTAACAATTATAAGTTCGGGGTGTGCCACTTGTTTAATGACGTGAGAAAAATATTTAAATTACTCCCGTTGGACCTCCAAGTCCATTCCCAAAATGTTGCTTTTTTAAGTAGCCTATTTGCCCACAGCATTGACTTAAACCAAAATGAAATACATAAGGTGTGGTTTGGCGGATTAGTGCATGATATAGGTAAAATTTGTGTGGACAAAGCTATTATTTATAAAAGTGGCCGGCTCACTGAAAATGAATATGATGATATTAAAAGACACTGTTATTATGGTGAACAAATGTTGTTGGAATGTGATAACTTAGCAAGTTTAATACCAGTGGTAAAATATCATCACGAGAAATGGGATGGTAGCGGCTACTATGGTTTAATAAAAGACGATATACCTTTAGAGGCGCGAATTATTTGCATTGCCGATTGTTTTGATGCTATGACCTCTGAAAGATCATATAAAGAAGAAATGCCTATTAATAATGCGATAAAGGAATTGGTTAAGTGCTCTGGAACACAGTTTGACCCAGACCTGGCATTGCATTTTATTAAATATTTGGGAGAGTTAGTAAATTTCAACAATGAGCTTTGTACTTTAAGTAAAAACAACAAATATAAAATATCCTAAGCGAGACTTTAAATATATTAAGTGGAGGTGTTTTATATGGCAGAGGTAGTAAAAGAGTTACTGCCGAAACGATGGAATAGTGGGCATTTGAATATACATAGTTTTGGTAAGGCCGAAGGTGTTTTCATTAAAAGTCAAGTACAAAGCAATATGACTGCTATGGTGAGTCACGAATTAAAAAATTCAATAGCATCAGTGCGGGGTTTGTTGGAAATATTAGCTAAAAGGGATGGCAAGTGTGAATGTAAGGAACATTTTAATATAATGGTAACGGAACTGGATCGGGCAAAGTTAATGTTAGATGAATATAGCGAACTTGTTAGTAAAAGACCAGTTAAAATGTGTCTCAACGACCTCAACGAAATTTTGCGTACCTTTTATCCGTTGGTGGACGCCAAGGCTATTCAAACAGATAAAAAGGTTTGGCTTGAATTGGGGGATATTCCCAAAGTATATGTTAACGATAGGGATATTTTTAAGTTAATAACCAATCTTGCCAATAATGGACTGGAATCAATGGAACCAGGGGGGCAATTATTTATCAAGACATATCTAGATGGTGACGATGTGGTATTGATGGTAAAGGATCAAGGTAAGGGAATAGAACAGCGAGTGCTAGATAATTTAGGTACTCCTTTTTTAACAACGAAACAGGAGGGAACAGGACTAGGACTATTGGTGTGTATGAATATTATTGAACGACAAAGTGCCACGTTTAAGATAGAAACCGGTTCTAACGGAACCACATTTTTTGTCTATTTTAAATCCACAGAACATTATTAAGAAACCAACAATTAACTGTTCTATATAGATAAAATTTAGTGAATGGAAAAAGTAGTTGGGCGGAAAAGTCTCTCTAAAATGTCCATGATATAGGATATTTAGGGGCGCCAAACTACTTTTTTGATGTACATAACAAAGCCCCTAAGTATTCAAATTATTGCTAGCCTTGGCTATAATGGTAAATTAAGAAAGGAAAAAGTTCTCTTGTTGTCGAAAAAATAATATAACCGTTTTTAATACTATTTTAATTGGGTTAACAGAGTTTTTTGGTAGTAAACAAATAGCAATTAGAAAGGAGAACCAGGATATCTGTTCTGTTTGGTATTCTGTACGATTTTGATGAAAAACAAAGAAAAAAATATACTTACCGAAACCTGTCCGGATATATTAAATTATTTAAAGTCTTATCCGGCCCAAAATATCCGTTCTAGAACATTGTTAATGATACTGCTAATTGATTTAATTTTGGGATGGCCATTGGTACTGCACTCCACTGATAATATCTTTATATACTTACTGATTCCAATAGCAGTGATAAATATATGGGGCTTTACTCTGATATTTAAACCCTATAGAAAGCAGCTGCAGTATATGTTGTTTTTGGGAGTGGCTGGCCTGGTCACATCCCTTTGCTCCATAACTTTAACTCAAAAGATGGCTTATTTAATGTTAGGTATAAAAACGCCCCTATATTGCGCATTAACCTTTGCCGGTTATGTCATTATTTTAATTTCATATATAAACCACCATTTAAATACCACAGAAAAAGAGTTGGGCAAAAAATTTTACAAAAAATTAAACACCCAAAACATCGGACCAATAACATTGTGCTCATCGGTGATATATTTATTAGCAAACCTCAGTATGAGTTTTATGGTGAACAATAATTTCCTTGTTTTTCTAATGACGTTATATCTTTTGTTCTCTTTGATATTTATGTACTTTATACTATATATTCACAACTACTTTTTCATCCGTAACAACATCAACTTGGTGGATTATAGTAGTAACAATAGAAATATCAACGCTTAAGAAAACCCCTGTCATCGGAACCGTGCGGTGACAGGGGTGTCTTTGCTTTAGTTGAAGTCTTTAATCTTTCGCCAGAGGGTGCTGCGACTGATACCCAGTCTTTCTGCGGCTTTGGATTGATTAAAATTTTCTTCTGCCAGCACCAAATTAATAATATCTTTATTAATGTCATCCAAGGACTTATTTAAATCTAAAAAGTGCTTATAAGATTGGGACTGCGGTGGTTTTTCATTGGCCAGCACTTTGCGCACTGTGTCGGCGTTGATATAAAAGGTGTCGGTGAGAATCACCAACTGCTCCATTACCCGTTTTAACTGATCAATGTTATCTGTCCAACTAAAATCTTGTAGCAACTGCAGGGCCTCACTGTCCAGCCCAATTACCTCCTTGCCGTACTTTATGAACAGATCGCCTAAAAACAGGCTGGCTAGGCTCGGTATATCTTCTTTTCTTTGGTTTAAATTAGGAATCACCAAAGGTATTGCCTTTACTTCATTCCTAATAAAATCCAGCAATAAACTTTGATCAAAGGCCTGGGAATAGCCACTAACGCAAGAGAAGATGAACCGATTCCTTTTATGCACATAAGTGTTGATAAAATAAGCAACAAAGGTTTTTTGACTGGCATCATCCATAAATTGTAGGTTCTTAATATAAATAGTAATATCGCTATGAGAAAAGATCGAGTTCTTCGCTTCAAAAAGAGAGGACCAGGATTTTTCATGCATATATTTGGTATCAATAATTACTAACGGGTTTTTATAATAATTGCTATGGTAATAAATAGCATGGGCCAAGGTATCCTTGCCCACACCTTGATCGCCAAAGAGAATTATAGGATTAGGTGTGGTGGCATAGGCCTTAGCGCTGTCAATCAGAGCTTTAGATAGCGCACATTGACTAGAAAATGTTTCAAAATTAATTTTGGGCATGTCAGTGATATTTTTATATGTAATGGCGTTTTCCAAAGGTTTTAACGGTGCTTTTCGGTTATTAATATAAAAAGTGGGATAGACTTCATTGTTAAGTTGCTGTACAATACCGCGGATAACAACAATACCACTGCTCAACTTTTTCATTACCTTCAAAGTATCTTCCGCCATTAATAAATCAATTAAGCAGTTGGCTTCTTTAATTACCAGTTTATATTCCTCTGAATCAGCACTGATGTTGGAGTAAACTATTTTTTTTTGCTGATTAAAACACATAACCCCCAGGTGAGCATTGTCCAGAGTGCTTTTAATTAATAAATTCTTCCGTTCTTTTATGGCTAATAATTTAATTAAGTTGACCGCCTCTTCAAAGGAGTTGGTAACACTCTCCTTGCCCGAAGTGACCAGAATGGTATTAAAACCAAGTCTTTTAGCATGACTAATGGTGATTACGTCACCCACAATTAGGCTGATACCTTGTTGTTTTAGTTTAACCAAACAACTATCTATTTGTGAAATGTCATATATGGTTTCTATTTCAGTATCATACTTATTTAGTTGACAAATAATATTGGCGGCATCTGTAATTACTTTGTAACCTGCAATGGCAAATTTTCCCGAGTAGTTTTTGGCCAGATTAATAGCTCGTACCATGTCAATGATGGAAAGTTTAATATCAATCACCGGTAGTTCAGACACATCCCGCAGCAGCTCGGCGGTACCCGCCCGGGATATAATGGCATCATAACTTTTATCCGGCATTGATTTAACTAACTTCACCGCTTCTAACATATCTGCCACATAGGTATGTACAATTATATCGTCACGTTCGCGGGCTACATCCACAATAATATCTCGTAATCCAGTATATGGTGCTATCGCCAAAATTTTAATTTTGCTCATAGCGTCAAACCTCAACTTAAAAAATTATTCGATAAGATTGTAACATATGTTCTAGAAAAAAACAGTTAAAATTCATAAAATAGATTATAAAACATTTAAGCGTATTTTGTTGCAAATTGAAACAATAATAGCTAAATGTGGTATTGAAAGTGTTTTATTTTGACTATACAATAAATTACGAAATATTTAAACAATAGGAGGTAAAATTGTGAAAGCAGCTTACGTGGTAGAAACAGAAAAAGTTGAGGTAAAAGACATCGAAATTCCTGCGATAGCTGATGACGAGGTACTAATTGAAGTTAAAACTGTTGGCGTCTGTGGCTCCGATTTATGTCTGTTTAAAGGTATTCACCCCTTTAGAAGTGCTCCGGCAATTTTAGGTCATGAAATCGCCGGTCAAATTGTTAAAGTGGGCAAAGACGTAAAAAAATTTAAAGTGGGCGATCGCGTCACAGTGGAACCACAAATTGGCTGTGGAGAGTGTGAACTATGCAAAAATGATCTCATCAACTTGTGTACTGGTGGCAAAAAAGCCCCTGGCACCCCGGGCTGGTACGGTACCTTTGTGGAGTACTTTAATGCCCCGGAAAAGACCCTTTACAAACTAAATGATGAAGTGAGTTATGAGATCGGTACACTGGTAGAGCCATTGGCTGTGGGTGTACATACCATTGATAGAATTACCGTTAAGGAAAAAGATTACATCGCCATTTTAGGCTCTGGCACCATCGGCCTCATGACCATGGTGGCAGCCAGAGAAGCCGGTTACAAAAACATCATCTGCACAGATACTCAAGACTTTAACCTTGAGATGGCTAAAAAGCAAGGGGCCGCTCTCACCATAAACCCCCTAAAGGATGATGTGGTAGCCCTGGTAAAAGAGTTTACCGGTGGCAGAGGTGTAGATGTAGCTATAGTGGCAGCCGATGCAGCAGTGCTGGTGGATCAAGCTTCCTCCATTACCAGAAAAAGGGGCGAAGTGGGCATTGTAGCCATGATTCCGCAGCAAATTCCGGTACACACTTATAACTTCGTTTTTAACGAGTTGACAATGTTTGGTGCTATGACATATGAAACCAAAGACTTTGTAAAAGCAAGCGAAATGATCAACAATGGACTGGATTTAACCGACTTTATCACGCAAAAAGTTTCTCTTGATGAAGCACAAAAAGGACTAGACATCCTAAACGACAAGAAAGAAAATGTGGTTAAAGTTATTGTAGAGGTTAATTGTTAACTGAATATTAAAAAGAGGTGAAGAAATGAAAAAATTATTGTTAGCACTGACATCTGTAATGCTGTTAAGTTTAGTGCTGGTTGGTTGTGGTGGCGATAAAGCAGCCAGTGACGGAGATGTAGTGGAATTAAAATTAGGCCATATTCAATCTGAAAACGACCTGTGGCACGAGGGTGCGCTAAAGTTTAAAGAAGAAGTGGAAAAGAGATCAAACGGTGAAATTAAAATCTCAATATATCCAAACTCCACTTTAGGTGGCGATAGAGATATGGCTGAAGGAATGCAAATTGGTACCGTTGACTTTGCGCTCATCGCTGGTGTGCTAGGTAACTTTGAACAGTCCATCCAACTATTGGAACTGCCTTATCTGTTCAATAGCGAAGAAGAGTACAACAGAGTCATTCACGGCGAAGTGGGTAAGGAAATTCAAGACCGTGTGTTGCAAGCTTCTGACATCAGAATTTTAAACTTCTGGGATAGAGGCCCCAGACACGTTACTGCTAATAAACCAATTAATACCTTAGAAGATATTAAAGGCTTAAAAATTAGATTGCCAGAAATCAAAGCAATGGAAGACACTTGGAAGGCCATGGGTGCCGCTCCCACCACCATGGCTTGGAGTGAAGTTTACACCGGTCTGGAGCAAAATGTAATTGAAGCTCAGGAAAACCCAATTCCATTTATTTATGGCGGCAGAATTCACGAAGTGCAGGACTATCTTGCGCTAACCGCCCACAAGTATGAATATGTTACTTTATCCATGAGTGAGAACACTTGGTCTAAGCTGACTCCGGAGCAACAAGAAATCATTACCGAAGCAGCAAATGTGGCCACTGAATACGAAAACCAGTTAGTTAAAGAACAGACAAATGAAATTCTGGAAAAAATGAAGAGTGAAGGTCTGCAAGTAATAACCCCTGATACTGAAGAGTTTGCTGCTGCAGCTAAAAAGGCCCATGCAGATTTTGCTAAAACTGTAGACTATGAACTGTATGAAAGAATTCTTGAAGCGATTAACCAGTAGATAATGGTAATTGGTGGGAGCGAGCCTAACCTTGCATTAGAAAAAACAAATAGAACATGAAAAACTAGGCATTCGCCCAAAGCTTTGACGAATGCCAAGTTTTTCTTAATTCCACCGAGTTTTAATTTAGGGGGATAAACATGGACAAATTGGACAACTTAATCGCTAAAATTTTATACTACATCTGTGCTTTGCTCATGTTGGTGATGGCAGTGGTCATTACTTCGCAAGTTATCTCGCGATATGTCTTTGGCAGTCCTTTTACTTGGTCAGAAGAGCTAGGCAGATATACCTTTGTCTGGCTATCTTTTTTGGGTATGGCCATTGCCGTTAAACAGGGTTCACATATCGCACTGGATATTCTAGTTAATAAGTTAACTGGTGTAAAACGCCGGACATTGATGGTTATTAATAATTTATTTGTGATGGTATTTTCACTGGTTTTAACCTATGGTGGTTATAATTTAGTGGCAGTGGGGGCGAGACAAAGTAGCCCTTCATTAAATTTACCAATGGACTTAGTTTATAGCGTTATCCCTGTGTCCGGTATCTTATTATTTTATTTTGCATTAAGGGAAACAATGAAGGTTCTACAACGAAAGGAGGAGGGGATATAATGGGTCCAATTTTATTTGGCTTGTTTGCAATATTTTTGGTGCTGGGCATTCCGGTAGCCTTTGTATTGGCGCTGGCATCAATTGGTGCTATGGTTTACGCAGATTACCCAATGGTGGTAATGGGCCAAAGGTTTTTTACCGCCCTTGACTCCTTTCCTTTTATGGCTATTCCGTTATTTATGCTTGCCGGTTCCATCATGGGACATGGTGGTATTACCCGCAGAATTATTGACTTTGCCCTATCCATTGTAGGCAACATCAGAGGCGCACTGGCTCATGTGGTGGCCATCAGTGGTATTATGATGGGTGGCATTTCTGGTTCTGGGGTGGCGGATACCGCAGCCCTCGGTTCTATCATGGTTCCAGAGATGAAGAGAAGAAATTACGATGCCGGGTTTGCGGCAGCCCTGGTGGCGGCTTCCGGCAGTATTGGTTTAATCATTCCACCCAGTATTGCGTTAATTATTTATGGAGTTACCACCCAAACATCCATTGGTGATTTATTTGTGGCCGGCATTGTACCAGGCCTGTTAATTGGTGCTTGTTTTTTTATTTACTCCTATATTGTTGCCAAACGCAACAACTATCCCAAAGAAGGAGCAGTAACCGTTAAAGGAATTTGGACTAGTTTTAAAGATGCCATTTGGGCGTTAGCCATGCCTGTGATCATTATTGTTGGCATTAGAGGTGGTGCGTTTACCGCCACAGAGGGTGGGGCAATTATTTCTGCCTATGCTTTGATCATCAGTGCCTTTATCTACAAAGAAATAAAATTAAAAGATTTGCCACAGATTTTTTATGATGCAGCCATTAGTACCGCCATTATCTCAGCTATTCTGGCATCCACGTCTTTATTTAGTTGGCTATTGTCCAGTGAGCAAATTCCGCAGCAAATAACCACCGCTCTTTTGGGAGTGACGGATAACCCAATTATTTTATTGCTGATCATTAACGCCATTCTGTTAGCCGTCGGTATGTTCTTAGACAGCGGCCCCGCCATTATGTTGCTGGCTCCTATTTTGGCCCCTGTTGCCGCCAGTTTGGGTGTCGACATGGTACAGTTTGGTTTAATGATGGTGGTTAACTTGACCATTGGTTTATTAACACCGCCGGTGGGTACCGCAATGTATGTGGCCAGCAATGTTTCTGGGGTACCCATTGCTCAGCTTTCTAAAAAGCTGGTTCCATTTTGGTTAATCATGATATCAATATTAATGGTAATTACCTTCGTGCCTGGATTTACAACATTTTTTATCAGATAGGATGTTGATAATGAGTAAAATTCTGATCGGAATTGTAGCAGACGATTTCTCCGGTGGCAGTGACGCTGCATCGTTTTTTGTTAAAGAAGGCATTGAAACTTACTTATTCAATGGCATACCAGAGGATAGCGTGCTGCAAGCAGTCGGCGAAAATATTGCGGTGGTGGTGGCGTTAAAAACCCGCACCGCAGAAACTTCAAAAGCGGTGGCTGAATCGCTACAAGCCTTTGAGTGGTTGAAGAAAAATGGTGCCCAGCAACTGTTTGTTAAATACTGCTCCACCTTTGACTCCACCCCCAAAGGCAATATTGGACCCATTATTGACAGCGTGCTGAAAAAATACAACATTAAGTACACTGTTTTAGCGCCGGCACTGCCGGTGAACGGCCGCATTGTAAAAGACGGACACTTAATTGTTAATGGGGTGCCATTACATCAAACCCATATGAAGAATCACCCCTTAACCCCAATGTGGGATTCCGACATCGCTAAACTGATGGAGCCCCAGGGTGAGTATCCCAGCTTAAAAATTAACCACCAACTGCTGGAGCGCAGTAATGAAGAAATTTTAAAGGTAATTGATGATTTCGGCCAAGATAAAGAGCATTTCTATGTCATTCCGGACTACATTGAAGAAAGACATGCCGCTAAAATTGTGCAACTATTTGGTGGCTTGCCGCTGTTAACTGGCGGTTCTGGTTTGATGACTGAGTTGGGCCGGAAATATAATGCCGAAATAAATGTGACATCGGAAATTGTGGCCGATGGCACCAACGGCAAGGCCATTATTTTAGCCGGCAGCTGCTCGACGGCCACACTGCAGCAAATTGAAGAGTTTAAGGGTGTTAGCAGTAACCATTACCGCATTGACCCCTTAAAACTAATGGATGGCACACAAACCAAAGAAGAAATTTGGGCTAAAGTATCAGCCACCACAGAGGATGCGGTATTGGTGTATAGTTCCGACAAACCGGAAGGTATTAAAGAGGCGCAAAAACTAGGAGCTGATTTAGTGTCTGCCCGGTTGGAACAAACCACGGCGTTCTTAGCTAAAAAAGCGGTGGAAAACGGCTATAACAGAATTATCGTGGCCGGTGGAGAAACCTCTGGTGCGGTGACAAAAATTTTAGGTTACCACTCCTATCTGGTGGGCAATAGCATTGCCCCCGGAGTGCCCATTATGGTGCCTTTAGAGAATACGAGCTTACGGTTGGTGCTTAAATCCGGTAACTTTGGTCAACCAGATTTCTTTACCAAAGCGGTAGAAATGACGAAGGAGGATAGTAATGAGTAGTCTAGAGCAAAAATTTGCCGAAGCAACTTGGGTGGCCCACACGCTGTTTAACCGGGGGAAGGTGAGTGGCTCATCAGCCAATATGAGTTTTCTTCATCAGGACAGGTTATATATATCCGGCAGTGGTACCTGCTTTGGCAGTCTGCGGTCTGAAGACTTCTCTATTGTTAACCTGCAGGGGGACCATATTGGTGGGCTAAAGCCCAGTAAGGAGTTGCCATTGCACTTAACCCTTTATGCCAAAAGTTCAGATGTTCAGGCGGTAATCCATACCCACAGCTTTTACGCTACACTATGGTCTTGCCTTGAACACCAAAATGTGAAAGACGTTATTCCGTCCCATACTCCTTATCTAAAGATGAAACTGGGCACTGTAGGCTTAGTACCCTTTGCCCAACCAGGATCGCAACAGCTATTTGATTTTTTTACCCAGCGCGTTAACGATAGTGACGGTTATTTACTACAAAATCATGGCCCCATCGTTGGGGGCAAAGACCTACTGGATGCTTTCTACATTCTTGAAGAATTGGAAGAGAGCGCAAGAATCGCTTGGGAACTTAAAAATTATCGCAGCAAATAATTCAATATATAATTAGCCCTGCTGAACATTGCCATGTTTAGCCGGGCTTTTTTACCTTTTCCGCTGAGAATTCATATAAAAGATGGTAAAATTATTATAAAATAACCTTATATTGAAGAATAAAAGAAGTGGGGAATGGGATTGAAACAAAAATTAATTGAAAAGAAAAAGTATACTTTCGAAGATCTTAACTCGTTAATTAATAATAGCGGGACAATCCTCTTACAAGATTTATTAGAAACAGATTTGAAAGATTGTCTCAGTACTATATTTGTTAACCATACCCTGGTTGTTCGGGATGTGGTGGACATCTCCTTTATTACTTATCAAGATAAAGCTGACTACCCATTTATTCATGGCATTGTGGATGTGTACGACCGTGTTCTGCGTGAAAATTTATATAACTCTAAAGAAGATACCAGTCCCAAATTTATTGCCAACGATCACCTTGCTGATATTGCCATTCGCTCCAATCTGGTGATTAATGTACTGGAATTAAATGTTTTAAATTTTATTCAACAGGATAATGGAAATACCTTAGCCCTTAAAAACAAATATCTTATTGAGTTGTATACCGATTGGCATACCCAAATGCACCATAAAGATAATGAATTTTTCAGGTTGTTTTTTTAACAGAGGTTTAAAAAGCAAAAAGGGGGACAAGCATGTTAGATAAATTACGCAAACTATTTAATTTAAGTGGTGGCTCTGATCAATGGGTGGATGCCAATGAAATATTTGATATTTTTTCCGGTAAAGTTGAGTTCCCAGACACAAATCAAAAAATACATAAAGTGGACAGGGGTGAACGTGAAGGTGCGTTATGCTTCTTATATAATTTAGTTTACAACATGGATTTAAGATTATCCCTTGAAGATATTTGTACATTAATAGCTGTGTATGGTAATAATCTCAGAACCATTGCCAATAAGAAAAAATTTATCAGTGGAGATAACAAACTTGACGTTAACAGCAGTGAGCGTAAGCTAATTGCATACCTTTTAGAGGAAATAATTTTACCTAACTACAAGTTCATTAAATCCATTAATGATAAAAGAAAGCAATTTGATCATTTAATGGAGATTAGAAAATGGACTTCGATGGTTTACTCCACTATCCACAATAAAGTATTAAAAACAAAGCCGGAGAAATTTAATATCACAGCATGTGTTGATGAAGCCTTTATCACTCGCATTGTTATCGTCACAGAAGAAAGTGATCAAAAAGACGAAATGACCTTTACTTGGCATCGAATAAACAGTGACGATGTTGATGATAAATTGGCGGAAATTAGTAAAACACTAGTTAAACAAAAACAAGGCCGGTCTGTTCAAAATAAAAATGAAGCCAAATATCAAGACTATTATGACAAAGCCCAGGAGTATGTTACCTTGGGGAAATATCAGCAAGCAGAAAAGCTGTTCAATAGAATTATTAACAGCAAAGAAACCTTTGGCTTTACAAGTGGCGCCTATGTAACGTTAGCAACGATTAAATTGAATAACAGTAATATTAATAATCAAAAAAATAAAGGGAAAATTGTCAAGCTATTAAACAAGGCCTTAGAAATTAACCCCAACAACACTATAGCACCGGCAGTTTTTGTCACCTTACATGTGGTAACGGGGGCATATGACCAAGCGCGGCATTGGTTGGGCAAATGTCACCATGAGAGAACCAGAGAGCAGTTGGAACAAAATTTAGAGCAGCTAAATCAGTTTTTTCAGTTTGCATTTTTACCCGGACTAGCAAACGACGTTGTAAACAATGATGATGCGATCGGTTTTTTTGAAGATGCATTGGCGCTCTTTCCAGATAACATTTTTGTGCGGCTAAATGCCGCTAAGCTGTACGCCAATAGGGAAGAAGAATATTTATTAAAGGCATACGATCTTTACAAGTCCTTAATCAATGATCTGCCAGATTTTTATTTAATCTATCAACTGATGGGAGATCTATGTGGTGCCGGTTATTTGGAACGTCCCAAAGAGCAGGAACAATACTACCTGAAAGCTTTAGAATTATTAGAGGAAGACAATTTGGATGCAGAATTACAGCAACAGCATCGGTTTGTGATAGAGGGCAACCTAATATCAGCTTGGTTGATGTTAGAAAAGTACCAACAAGTACTGGATTTAACAACCGAAAGAATCAAAAAAAATCCCAACAATACCGACATTCACAATCATGCGGCAGCTTTGTACTTTTTGGAAAGGTATCAGGAATCCATTGCCTATTGTCAGCGGGAGCTTTTTGTGGGGGAGGACGAATCAACTTACATATTGCTGGGTAAAAACTTTTATGCCCTTGAAGACTTCCCCAATGCCATCACAAGTTTGCGAAAAGCTTTAGCCTTTATTGACCAGGAACCCCTTGCTACCTATTATCAAGATGAAAACGACCGGGGACTACTTTCTTACGCCAAGGATAGTTGGCAAAGGAATAAGCTTAAAGAGATCTACACGCTGCTATTAATCAGCTATTATCGCCAAGAGGATTATCTCAATGCCAAAGCAATATGGAAACTTGCCAACTCAATATATAAACAGGACGAAACCATTAAAGCATGGGGTCACACCATAGACAGCATGCTTACAACAAAAAATCAGTTAGAGCTGGCCAATGAGCGATATGAAAAAATTAAAATGGAACTGGCCCAAGAAAAGGAAATGCAGGCCTCTAAACAGCAGATAGTTAGACAATGGGCATTGGAGTTAATGAAGATTCAAGGGGAAGGATCAGCAACAGAAAGTATAGATGATGCCGATTGGATAACCTTTGAGCAACAAATTAATGCAATCATAATAAAAATGCGCAAGGAAGTTAAAGACAAACAGGGCTATGGGGCAAGCAAAAAAGCCTTTACTCAGAAGTACCCTAAATTAGCTCATAAATCTATTGACTTTTTGACAACAGCCGAGTATTTGTACCAGCATAATAAAGATGCCCAAATTGATTTTGCTCCCATTATGGTAGAATTTTGCAAAGTGATAGAAAACGAACTGCGTATAGTATTAAAACAAAATAAACTGACCCTGGGCCAGGCCATTTACTTTATTGAAAACAATAAAGTTTACCCACTATTTAGCAGAATAGCTAGTTTTAAAGAAATTTACCTTTGTAGAAACGGCAGTGCCCATACCGGGGTCTCTACAAGAGAGAAAGTGGAAAGGATTAGGAAACTGATCACCGGTCCCGATGGCGCATTAAACATCATCTGTGAAATGAAAATATAATATTATATATTTTTCGCATAAATAAATATTAAAAATCAACAAATACTACTTAAGGACAGTGTATTTTCATAACCGTTGCGTATATGGCTATCGGAGGGGTACTTAATGAAATTATTGATCAAAAATGGTAAAATTGTTGATGGCACCGGTCAAAGGGCCTATCAAGGTAATGTTGCAATCGTTGGAGATAAAATTGTGGCGTTGGGTGAAGTGGACGATCTGGGATTTGACAATTTAATTGATGCCGAAGGACTTGTTGTGGCACCAGGTTTTATTGATACCCATAGCCATTCGGATTTAAAGATTTTAGTTGATCCCTTTGTAGAACCAAAGGTGCGACAAGGGGTGACAACGGAAATCTTAGGACAAGACGGAATTTCTATGGCTCCCTTGCCTAAAGAATATATTAGTCCCTGGCGGAAAAATTTGGCTGGCTTAGACGGAGATAGCGATGCCATAGATTGGACCTATGAAACCACCGCTGGCTATTTTAAGCTGTTGGAAAAATCCGGGGTAGGGCTGAATGTGGCATACTTAGTACCCCATGGCAATATCCGCATGGAAGCCTTAGGTTTAGGTAACAAGGACCCCAATGCCGCCGAATTACAAAAGATGAAGGATATCACCAGAAGAGAGTTGGAAGCGGGGGCGGCGGGGCTATCCACCGGCCTAATATATATGCCCTGCGCCTATGGTGAAACCAGCGAAGTTATTGAGATGTGTAAGGTTGTGGCCGAGTTTGACAGAGTTTTTGTCATTCACCAACGCAGTGAAGCCGATGATATTCTGGAATCGATGAAGGAAGTCATCAGTATTGGACGGGAATCGGGAGTTAAAGTCCATTTTTCTCATTTTAAAGTTTGTGGCAAAAAGAATTGGGATAAAATAGATCAGGTCATCGAATTGTTGGAGCAGGCTAAAGCTGAGGGAATTAGGGTATCCTTTGACCAATATCCCTATGTGGCCGGGAGCACCATGCTGGGGGTGATTCTACCTCCTTGGGCCCATGATGGCGGAACAGACAAGCTATTGGAGAGATTGCGAGATCCAGAGCTTAGAAAACGGATGATTAAAGACATTGAGTCGGGAATTCCTGGTTGGGATAACTTTGTGGAGTTTGCCGGCCTAGATCAAATTTTTGTAACCAGTGTCAAGACGAAGAAAAATGAAGATGTGATTGGTAAAAACTTAGTTGAAATTGGCAAACTTAGGGGAAAAGATCCCTATGAGGCCACATTTGATTTATTGCTTGAAGAGGAAAATGCGGTGGGGATGGTTGATTTCTATGGTCTCGAGGAGCATGTGTGCACTTTTTTGAAACGCCCGGAGCAAAATGTATGTACGGATGGTCTTTTGGCAGGAAAACCACATCCCCGGGTTTATGGCTCCTTTCCAAGGGTTTTAGGTAAATATGTGCGGGAAGACAAAACGTTGACATTGGAAGAAGCCATTAGAAAAATGACCTTAAAGCCGGCAGAAGTATTTCAGCTGAAAAATAGAGGGGCGTTGAAAGCAGGCTACTTCGCTGATATCGTTATTTTCAATCCGGATACTATCAGTGATAAAGGAACCTTTGTGGACCCTGCGCAATATCCTGTCGGCATTGAGTATGTGTTAGTCAACGGCCAAGTGGTTCTAAATAAAGGCACCCATACTAAAGTGGTGGCAGGTCAAGTATTAAGACAATAAGGAACCGGCCACAACAATTGCAAAGGCAAGGCAAATCCCCCCTTGGTTGATTCCGAATAGGGGGGATTTTTGTGCTAAAAGCAATTATACTTCCCCTAGCGATGGGGCCAAGCATAATTCCACACCATGTCCGGAGATGGTATGTAGAAACTTTCAGGAAGCTCGTCCAGTGCCTTGGTTACTATTTCCCTTTCATTAAAATACATCACATCGCTGCCGATGATTTGGCACTTTTCATGACCTTTGCCGGTAATTATTATTGTATCGTTTTCCTTACTGGTTAAAATTGCGTGTCTAATGGCCTCTGCTCGATCGAGGATTTCAATATAAGAATTGGCTTTTTTAAACCCTTTCTTAATTTCATTAATAATGTCCCGGGGTTGTTCTGAGCGGCAATTATCTGTAGTAAGTACACATAAGTCGCAATAACGCTCGGCAATTTCCCCCATTTTACATCTTTTAGTATGATCCCTTTCACCGACACAGCCAAATACAATTATTTTTCTTCCTTTAGCGAACTTGCTAATTGTACCCAATAATTTTTCAAAACCATCAGGGGTATGGGCGTAGTCAATAATAACGGTTCGGTTTTTATCTGACCGAATAACCTCAAATCTTCCCGGCACAGCGCTAACAGCCTCTAAGCCCGCTTTAATGTGTGCCAAGTCTATACCCAATGCGTAGCCACAGGTTGCTGCTGCTAGGCTGTTATAAATGTTATACATGCCGGGGATTTTTATCTGCACATTTATTTTCTCTTCGGGGGTATTAATGGTAAATGCACTGTATTTTTCATTAATAGTGATATCTTTAGCGGTAATGTCGGCATGGTGATTAATCCCATAGGTTAATAATTTCGCTTTGTTATTGGCTATTTCTTTAGCTAGTCTGTCTCCAAAGGGATCATCTATATTGACAATGTTAAAATTATTGGCTTTGTGAAACAATTGCTTTTTTGCATTGTAGTAGTTTTCCATATTGCCATGAAAGTCCAAATGTTCATGGGTTAAGTTGGTAAATATTGCTATATTAAAATCACAGTCATGGACCCGTGACAACTGTATAGAATGAGAAGAAACTTCCATAACACAGTCAGTGACACCCTGTTGGATCATAGATTTAAACATTTTTTGCAGTTCTAAAGATTCAGGGGTTGTGTGTGTGGTTGTATGGGAGTTACCATTAATAATTATTTCTACAGTACTTATTAATGAGTTCTTTCTTTTATCACTATCTAAAATTGATTTTGTAAAGTAAGCAGTTGTGGTTTTACCATTGGTACCAGTGATGCCGATTAATTCTAAATCTTGAGAAGGGTAGCCGTAGAAAGATGCTGCAAGGGCGCTCAATGCTGCCCGGGTATCCTTTACTTTGATAATGGTAATCCCTTCGGCAACATTTATGTCTTTACTGATTACAATGGTCTTTGCCCCTTTGGAAATGGCATCATTTATAAACCGATGTCCATCTACCTTGAATCCTTCCACTGCCACAAAGAGATAATTATTTCTCACTGAATTTGAGTTATAGGCGATGCCTTCAATGTTTATTTTAGTACTGCCCCTGATATCCGTTACCTCTAGGTTTTTAATAATGCTATCAAGTTCTATGTTGATTCTCCCCTTTCGGGTCCATTTAACAGATTATTAAACCTTTACCTAGTTTTTCACTGTAAGAAATAAATAATCCCCGGGGCTGGTTATTAAGTGCTATCTTTATTAGTGTGCTTCAATAAAGTTTTGTGCAAATTGATATATTTCTTGAGAAGGTACTGCCAGATTAAGATTTTGTCCATTATCAAAACCTGCAGTAATCAGGCCCACTAGGCGTCCAAACATATCAAGCAGCGCACCGCCAGAACTGCCATTGGAAATGGGAGCAGTGAACTGAATCATGGTTAAACTATTATATCACTATAAAATCCTCAAGAGGATGCTGGGTTGTTTTAAGTTTGACCTTTGGTGGCTTAGTAAACACTATCATAGACCATTCCTCCAAAGTAAAACAATTCATCTAATGTGATTATAGATAATTATTAAATCATTTTATCACAATAAAATCAGGGCTGGTCAACTTTTGTGTTGTCAAAATCACTTTATGGGAAGGAAAAGTGTATCACAAAGGCTTATAATGTTATAAGCGGACGCTACAGCATGCGGTGACTGATAGAGTTCATTAAGTTTGTATGGAAACCACAGGTGGAGGTATGGGATGTACAAAATATTGGTTGTTGAAGATGAAGATATTTTACGAGAAGTGATAATGGACTATTTAATTGAGGAAGGACATCAGGTATTAGAGGCTGCTGATGGAGAAAAAGCTTTAGAACTGTTTCAATTAAATGCTGTTGATTTAGTTATACTGGACATTGTTTTGCCAAAGGTTGATGGCTGGTCGGTATGCCGCAGAATAAGGAAAAATTCCAGTATTCCTATCATCATTTTAACCGCCCGTTCAGATGAGGATGATTCCCTGCTGGGGTATGACCTGGGAGCTGATGATTATCTGATCAAGCCATATAGTCCCCGGGTTCTAATGGCAAAGGTGAAACGGTTTCTGGAAAAATACTCAGGTACCGTGGATGGAATGCTGATATCAGCCGGGGGTATTGTTATAAATATGGGGATATGATTTTTATGGCGATGAAAAGACAGTGAATAGTCATATCAGAAACCTGCGTGCCAAGCTGGGCAGTAAAGGCAGCTGCATTGTTACGGTTATCCGTACAGGATATAAATTCACCGAGGAACAGCGATGAAAAAAAGTATAGTTTTTAAATGGTTTGTGCTGACAGCTTTATTATTCTCAACGATGTTTTTATTCATTGGCATCACGCAAAATTACTTTTTTGAGAAATATTATATTGATAAGAAAGCGGATGCTCTCCAACAGAATATGAACGAGTATTCAGATCTGGCAGCGAAAAAGGGAACGGAGGCCGCATCAGAAGAACTTTATAAAAATAACCATGTCTGGATTACAAAGCTGGATGAGTATGGACGTATTTGGAATGTGGAGAATTACTATATCGAAGTGAAGTTGAAGGATGAATCCCAGGGTAATTTGCAAATACCCATGTACTCCTTTGAAGGAAAATTTTTTTCTGATATACTCTCTTCATTAAAAGTCGGCGATGAGGTAATTATTGACACCGTTAATATAGCAGGTGAAAGGATACCTTATCAGATATCGACTGATTCGACGGGAGTTGTAAATTTAAACATTGCCAACAAGCTGCATGGGCGCAATGCCGATAAAGCTTATAGTCATCTGACAACTGGTCTATTCAGAGGGACGATAACCAAAACTGCATTTCCGGAACGAATGGAGTATATTGCCTTTCCTTACCAGGAACGTTATTTTTTGCAACAGGTAAAAGAATTTCAAGCCGGTCTGCTGGCTAATAATGCGAACCCTCTTCAGCGAACAGAAGAACTTAGTGCAACAGAAAATTTTGCCCAATATAAGATAATCATTAAACCGGTAGTTGAAAACGGGGTAACGAGATATATTTTTGCCATGACCTCTCTGCAGCCTGTGAATGAAGCAATAGCGGTTATACGGCAATTCTATCCTTACTTTTTTGGGCTTAGCCTTTTGTGTATTATAGTTTTGGCATTTATTTTTTCCAAGTGGCTGGCCAAGCCACTGCTATCCATCAACCGGATCACAGGGCAAATAGCGAACCTGGATTTTACCGAAAAACTGCCGGTGCGTTCTGAGGATGAAATTGGTCAGTTGTCCCAAAGTATCAATGAACTGTCCAGCCGGATAGAAGCGTATATTGGTAAGTTGAAGCAGGATCTTGATAAAGAGAAACAGTTGGAAAATACACGGAAGGAATTTATTGCCGGGGTATCCCATGAATTGAAAACGCCCCTGGCGGTGATGAAAAGTTGTCTATCTATTTTAAAAGACGGCATTGCAGCTGAAAAAAGAGACCATTACTTTCAGGCAATGGAAGATGAAATAGAGCGGATGGACTTGCTGGTTGTTAATATGCTGGATCTAGCTAAGTTCCAATCCGGTACCTATAAGCCTGAAATGGCTCCTTTTGAAATAGATAAAGTGATTACCGAAGTATGCTGGTCACTGGCTGAGCAAATACAGCAGAAAAATCTCTCGCTTACATTGAACCTTTGTACTCTAAGGGTAGTGGGGCATAAAGGGCTAATCAGTCGCGTGATTACTAATTTTCTGAGTAATGCAATTTGGCATGCAAACAATGGACATGCCATTGTAGTTGCTGTAAAAGGCAACGGGCAGACAGCAGAAACCAGCGTAGAAAATCAGGGAAAGCCGATATCAGAAACAGACCGGGGAAAGATATGGGACCAATTCTACCGTGTGGAGGCGATGACATCCAAAGCTGGTACCGGTTTGGGACTTTCTATATCCAAGGAAATACTGGAACTTCACCAAGCGGCTTATGGTGTGGAAAATACTAAAGATGGCGTCTGCTTTTTCTTTTCACTGCCGGTACAGTCATAAAGCATAGAAAAGCTATGAAGGAAACTTCATGGCTTTTTTATTTTATCTGCACCTGTTCTGCATTTTGTTGCTGTAATATCTGTGTATCAAATAAAGAAAAGAGGTATTTTTATGAGAATACTAGTGATGTGTTTGCTGATAGGCATTCTTCTGCTTGGTACGACTGCCTGCGGAAATACAACTGCTGAAGAAGATGTTACAACTGAGTTTGAGAACAGTGTATTTGTGGGAGATTCCATTACCGCAGGTTTTGCAGTTAATGAAATCCTGCCGGAAGAACGTGTAATAGCCGGGGCAGGAGCCACCGCTGGGTTTATTTATGATGACGTTGATGATTTGGTTGCCAAGAACCCTGATAACGTCTTTATCATGTTGGGCTCATTGGATGTCCTCATGCCTGTGGATAATCCTAAAGAATTATTCAGAAATGATTTAGCGAAACTGGTTGACAAAATAAAGGAAGAGTTGCCAGACAGTAAAATATATCTGCAATCCATAACACCTGTGACACAGGGGGCTTTAGATCAGTACCCTCGCTATAAAGAAATAGGGGAATATAATGAGATTATAAAGGAACTAGCGGACCAATTGTCAGTTAATTATGTAGACATTGGAGTATTGGTAAATGAAAACACCGATTTATTTGCTGAAGATGGAGTTCATTTCAAGAAAGAATTTTACCACTTGTGGCTGAATAAACTTTCTAAATCATTATAACGACTTAATTCGTTAGAGCAGAGGGACATATGGTTTTCAGTAGCTTGTTTTTTACATTTGCTTTTCTGCCGCTCACAATAATTCTCTATTATTTGTTAGCAAAGCATTTGAGAAATATCATATCTATTTATTGCTGCTGGTTGTTATAGGCTGGGTGTTTTTTGAATTTACCAACCTGGCGGATGGGTTGAGTTTTCTGCGGGTCATGTTTGGAGTGGAAGGCAACGGGTTTATTGATAACCAAGCAATTGGGCAGCTAAAAACCTATGCCGTTTTATATATTGTTTGTATCATCGCCGCTTCATCTTGGCCGAACAAATTGGCATTATCATTTAAAAGGGTGCATGGCAATATTTACAGAGTAGCAGTAAACGTGTACTATTGTGTACTATTGTTTTTTTCAACTGCATATATGGTTGGTGCAACCTACAACCCATTTATATATTTTAGATTTTAACCTGGGGGATTGATATGCGGATAAATGATAATAGGAACTTTGCTATGATACAGAATATCGTGGGTCTGTTACCCATTTTATTTATACTTACTATGTTTGTATTGCATCTTGCCCTACCGGATAAAACTTTTTCGCAACAGGAGCGACGTTACTTAGCACAACGGCCTGTTTTTCGGATTGAAGAAGTATTAAATGGCAGTTATGCGACTAAGGTTGAATCATACTTTTCAGATCAGTTCCCCTTTCGAAACTTTTGGGTTGATATTCAGGAAGGCACCGATCAAGAGACAATGCCTTGATGCCTTGTTTTGCAGGGTACTTTTATTTTATTACAAACACATGCATTGATTTAGCTATGCACATGGTGGCCGAGAACAAATTAGGTATTCCACATTTGGCCAAGAAATTAAAAGCAATGGTTGGTTTTCGCAACATTGCTGTTCATGACTACCAGAAACTTAATCTAGACATTATCCAGAAAATAATTAAAGATCATTTGGTAGATTTTAAAAAATTTGCCACAGCAATGTTACGTCAGGTTTAAATGGTTGAACTGTGCCTTAATCAGCACAGTTCAACCATTATAAACTTATTTAACCACCTCAAAAACCTCATCCATGCTTTTTTCTCCCGATTGAACCCTTCTATTGGTGTGTAATCAATACCCAACATGGTCTATAAGCAGATTGTTCACAGTGTTTTGCTGAATTTGGCAAATAAACATAATAACAACCCTACCAAGTTATGGATGATGGTTGCATCTGACAAATTTAAATTTGAGTGGTACGATATATTAGACAACGGTGGTACCGTTGAGTTTAACCAAGGAAATGTACGCAGAAATTTTAAAGTGGCTAAAAAAGGTGATTTAGTACTATGTTACCGTGGTGGCACAGGTGAAAAAGGCTTTGTTGGCTTAGCAGAAATTAAATCTGAGTACAATGAAAAGAAAGATGTAATTTTAGTTAAGGGCCTGCGCAAATTTAAAAAAGTAATTCCTTATGATACCATCAAAAACATTTATTTGCTGATGTTCAATAACTTCATCAAAACCTGCTTCTTTAATAATTTCCGGGAGTAATCCTTTTACATTGTCAGAAGTATTGGCAAAACCATCAAAGAATTGGATGGGTAAAAACATTCCCCGCATAAAGATATTGCTTGCTTTACCAAAGTCGGCGATATGCAGTTCTCCACCAACCTTTAATATCCTATATATTTCTTCTAACGCCTTTACCTTTTGGCTTCTAGTCAAATGATGAAACACAAGGCTGGATAATACTTTGTCGAACATTTCATTATTATAGGGCAGGGTAATACCATCATAGGTATTTAAAAATATTTCATAGTCACTATTTTTCACTTTGTTTTGAGCAATTTCAAGTATTTTGGGGTCAATGTCCACGCCGTAAGTGATAGCCTGTGGAACTTCTTTTTTTGTCATTATCGTTAACGTACCGGTACCGCAGCCAAAATCAAGAATAGTATCAGTATCTTTAATATCAGCTTGGAGTAATAAAGCTTGCTTAAGTTTTTTTCCGACTTTGTAAGCTTCATTAGAGGGTCAAATAAACGGGTAAGCCAGTCAAATTTCAATGCTGGGATAAATCCTGCATTTTTTTTCATATTTAAATCTCCTCGTAAAATATATCATACCTATCAACAAGGTTTCCTAAAGCCTCAGATATTATGTTGGTAAGGATAAAAGTAATAGATCAAAAATAATTGAAGGTGAGAATGAGGCTCTTATTCGACACGGCATCGCAGCTGAAGCGGTAATGCGCTATTTTGCTGCAGAAGCGGGAGAAGATGCAGAATATTGAGGTGCCGTTGGCCTTTTGCATGATGTAGACTATGAAATGTATCCAGATGTCACTGCAAAAAAGCGCCTGAATTATTAAAGGCGGCAGGTTATGACGATGCATTTATATATTCAGTCATTAGCCATGGACACGGCTTGGTAGTAGATGCAGAACCAAAACTGTACATGGAAAAGTTCTTTATACAATAGATGAGGATTATAACTCTTAATTCAAAAAGGTTGAACTGTGCATTAATGAGCACAGTTCAACTATCACACTTCTCTTGCTTGTTTAACTTGCTACACTAACCTTCACTTCTTTAATAGGCGCTGCTTGCTTCTTCCAGAATAAAGTTAAAATAACCCCTAAAGCTAATACTACAGTTGCAAAATAGTAAGGATAATTAATATCTATATCAAATAATATCCCCCCAACAATTGGTCCGCTAATGTTCGCTAAACTTGTAAACATAGAATTCATTCCACCAACAAAACCTTGTTCATTCTTAGCGATATTCGAAAGATAAGTAGTAACAGCTGGTCGGAATAAATCGAAACCTACAAAAACCACAAAAGTAACCAGTAAAATAGAGAAATATGAATGAACAACGGTCATTAGAAAGACAAGTATTGCCGATAAAAATAAGCTGTACCGAATCAGTTTAATTTCACCCCAAATTTTGGTTAACCTATCAAAAAGTATAACTTGTGCAACTGCACCAACAATTGCACCACCTGTAATAACAATTGCTATATCCGCTGGTGTAAATTTAAATTTGTGGTCCACAAATAAACTAAAGAACGATTCAAAAGCGGCCAAACCAAAGGAGGCAATAAAGATTAAAATAAAGGCAACAAAATATTTGGGTTCAATAACACGTCTGAAACCATTCTTGCCTTCTGCGGATTGTTCAATCTCTTCTATTGCACGATCTGGCTCAGATATATAAATAATAGTTAGTATTGCAGCTATTGTGCCAAGTGCACCTGCAAAGAAGAATGGTGTACGTGTGCCAAATTCCGCTAAAAACCCACCGATACCTGGGCCAATAATAAATCCTGTACTAATTGCAGCTGACATATAACCCAGTGCTTTAGGGCGAGTTTCTAAGGTTGTAACATCTGCAATAAAAGCAGTAACTCCCGGCATAATAAAGGCAGCACTTACTCCCCCTAAAATACGAGAAATAAATAATACTTCGATTTCTTTGCCAAGTCCAAATAATAATTCTGATAGACCAAAAATAAATAAACCAAGTACAATCATAATCTTTCTACCCAATCTATCCACAGCCTTCCCGGCAAATGGCGAAACAACCAATTGCGCAATGGCAAAGGCAGCTGTTAGATAACCAACTGTCTTTCCGTTTATTCCTAATTCATTCATCAGCGTAGGTAAGACTGGAATGACAAGAGCAATTCCCAAAAAGGCTATAAATAAATTCAATAATAATAATCTTAAAGTAATTTTATTAGTCTTCAATTTATAGATTCTCCTTAACAAAACAAGTTACTAAAACTAAATTATTAGCTTGATTTCTTTACAGCTTTTATCCTAGTATATATAGTAACTATATAGTCAAGGGCGGTGCTGTAAAAAATGAATGAAAAAAATGTAAAGTATTTAACCACAGGTGAATTTGCCAAGCTTTGCAAAGTTAACAAACAGACACTCTTTTATTACGATCAAATTGGTCTGTTGTCTCCGGTATTTAAAAATGAAAAAGGGTACCGCTTTTATTCTATCAATCAAATAGAGTTATTATATGTTATTGATTTATTAAAAGATCTTGGTATGTCGCTAAGTGATATTAAACAATACACGCAAAATAAATCTCCTGAAAGTTTCTTAACTTTAATGTACCAGAAAAAAGAAGAGATTGTGAAAAAACGCCAGGAAATTGAAATGAAAGAAAAACTTATTGAGACAAAAATAGCATTAATGGAAAAAGCCTCGCAACTTGACTTTAATCGAATTACGCTTGAACATTTACCAGAAGCCACACTATATTTAAGCAGAAACATTGAAAATATTACTGATGAAGAATTTGTAGAAGTTCTTTCAGAATTTATTGATGAATTGAACGAATCGCAGCTTGATACAGGATACCCTATAGGCGGTATAATAAAACGAGAGCAAATTTTAAAGGGCGAATTCTCTAAATATAGCTACTTATACATTGAACAACCACATCCCAAGGACGGATATCCATATTTCCAGGCTGTAAAGGGTGATTTTCTCATTGGATATCATATTGGGGATGATACATCAATACACAATACATATAAGAGACTTTTATCAGAGATGGAACCTTTAGACTTAGCCTTAGGGGATTATGTTTTTGAAGAGTATATTTATGATACCGTTGTAAAGAATCAAAAGGAGCACCACGTTACCAAAATTATGATACAGGTAATTGGAAATAACTACCAAAAAAATTCTCATTTATAATACTTAACTTTCCATATTATGGGGTGAATTTTTTAATATTGTTTTTTAGCCACTAACCCCCAGCGTGCCGGTCCCATCGGCGTGTCGAACATTTGCCAATCCACAGTCACAACCCTGCCACAGCCTAGGGACAAAAAATCAACTGTTAGTTGAAATTAATAGATTTTGGAACAACCAGCGTTCAATGGATTCCCATAATGATAAACCCGAACAAAGGCAAAAGCATTTCGAAAAATATAAACGGCAAACATGCATTGGCGGAATAAATGCACATCTGGTCTTTGTAGAAAAGCCTTTTATTAAGGTAGCGCCGGACTGGCAAAGAAATGAGCTCTTCTATATGTCTGGCGACTTGGCCAGATATTACCATGATTGGGAAATTACTCTGTGCGAGGAACGAATTATTGATTGTAATTCGGCTAATATACCGCACAAACATGCAGTGAATTATATTATTGCAAAGAGAATTAATTAGTTGATGTTCACAACTTTTTGTATTTGTTATGGACTATCTTTAACAATTTTATATGTGTTGGTGACAGGAGTGTGCCAAAACCAACTCCTGTTGCCAACATATACCACATTTATTTACTGTTACCTAACCACCTTCTCCAAAATCCCCCCATCCTGAAAGCCACCACGTTTCAGCTCTTTTTTGAAACGAATATTATCAATATCCTCCAAACTAAGATTATGCAGGTTCGCAGCCAAGGCACGCACAACATCTAAAATATCTCTTATTCTCCTTCAGCAGCGTAGGGTACAACGCTCTTTTTAATTTTTCTGATGCCACCCCTGGGGTCGGCGACGTCGCCTTTAAACCTTGGTATTAAACGATAGCGTAAGTGGAATATAGTTTGTCCACCTGCCCAGCCGACATTCACCTCGATGTTGTAGCCATCGGGGTTAAATTTTTCAGCCAGTACTTCTTTAGCCTTAAACAGCAACTGGTTGATAGCTGCCAGCTCTTCTTTGTTGGCATCAAAAAGTGTTTCTATGTGTCTTTTTGGCACTATTAGAACATGACCGTAGTTAATTGGAAATTTATCGTAAAAAGCTCTGGCGAGTTTGTTTTCGGCTATAATTTCAGTTTCCGGGGGATGGCAAAAGATACAATCGGTCAATGGTTATTCCTCCTCTGCATATTTATGTTAAACTTATTAACTAGTTATACTTAATCTATCCAGATACCTTTTTTGCTTTACTAATCACCTGATCATTTTAAAGGAACATATAAACATATGTAGAACACAAATGTAAGTCAAATACAAACTGAAGCGGGTAACAGGAGGTAGCCTAATGGCTAAAAGCAAAAGAAGTTGGACTAAGGATGATAATATACCTGGGTTAATTGCATACCTTAGATGACCCTAAATGGCATAAGCTACACTTGGTGCTGGATGCAAAATATCGCATTGATGCTTCGGCTAAGTACCTTGGATTATATTTTACGCTGATTTGCTGCAGAAAATCGAATTGACTTTTGGCGCCCCTTCTCAATTAAAATGGCGGGTGTGGTTTTTGCTAGAGGACGGAGTTAAGATACGGTATGCAGGTGCTTCTGGGTATATTATAAAGCACAACACATGGGAGAAATGTTTTATGAGGCTGGAAGATGTGTTGGGGTGTGTTGCTGCGGAAGGTGAGTAATTAGTGATGGGTAACAATGTGCGTATTTGTAAATGCCTAATGCAATAGCATTTAAAATTTTTTTTTACGTTGGCGACAAACAGTAGTCTTATAATGTCTTTATAATTATGTATAGATTTTGTGAGATATAAAGGAATTTGTTGCTCCATGACGAAAATGGAAATAATGGTAAAAATAACCAATGCGGGAGGACCTGAAAATATGTTTGAGAACTTTAATTTTGCTAAATTTGATGTTTTGTTGAAAACAGGAGAAGAAGGATTATATTTACCACCATATAAAGGTTCTACTTTGCGTGGAGGTTTTGGTTCAGTATTTAAAAGAATAGCATGTGCACAAAGAGGCAGTGAATGTCAGACATGCATGCACCCTAAGTTCATCGCCACCAGCCACGGTCCGTGCGTGAGGCTTTAACTAAAGAATATATAATTGTGTTATACTAAATTCGGGACAAGGGTCAAGCCCCTTTATTATCTGATGATAACCGGAAATGCGCCACTAACCGCTTAATCGGTCTGGCGCATTTTTGTGTATATCGTAAAGATTTCTTCGTTATCCGGTTTCTATGGGATGTACAAGATTGTTACGAAGTTTATAAAATATTGTACGAAATATGTAGAAATAAATTGAAATAACTCCATAATTGTGTTATATTACAATTAAATTGTCGAAAATTAAAAATCTAATAGTATTTTAGAGTGTCTCATATAATCCCGGTAATATGGTCTGGGAGTCTCTACAGAATAACCGCAAATTATTCTACTATGGATGGTGATGCTTCATATACCTCTATGCTTTTTAGGGGTATAGGTTGTTATGGGTATTTGTATACTTTTGTCACTAAACCTAGAGATCTTGTGGGAGATTTCTAGGTTTTTTTGTTGTTTAATTAGTTGTTTTACATACTTAAACATGCAACGGGAGGATGCACAATGACATTAAATATTGACGACTTAGTGGTTCAGTTACAAGCAGCCCAAGGAAAGGTTGCAGTAGATTTGCTAATTACCAACGTAAAGATAGTTAATGTTTACACTGAACAGATTATTGAAGGCTCCATTGCCATTAAAAATGGAAAAGTAGTTGCCTTAAACCCACAGCAACAATTAACTGCCGAAAAGGTTTACGATGCCCAGGGACAATATGCCATCCCCGGATTAATGGATGCCCACGTTCATATTGAACCGACCTTGCTTACCCCGGAGGCGCTGGCATCTCTGATTGTTCCCCATGGTACCACCACCATGTTTGTTGATGCCATGGAAATTGCCAATGTTGCCGGTGTGGATGGACTGCGGGCACTGCTTAGCAGTAACGATCGCCTGCCTTACCGTATTTATCTGGAGGTGCCTTCCAGGGTGCCTACCGCCCCTGGTTTAGAGACAACGGGTGGAGTTTTAGGCCTGGCGGAAGTTGAGGAACTTTTACAAGAAGATGTGGCAGTTAGTCTGGGTGAGCTTGATCCCTCCAAAATTTTAAATCTAAAGGAAGAGTACCTGCAAAAGGTTTTAAGTGCTCAAAAGCATGGTAAAGTGGCCAATGGGCATGCCATTGGATTGACCTGGGATGAATTAAACGTTTACGCCACCGCCGGTCTTAACGATGACCACGAATGCGTTGAATATGAAGAGTTGTTGGAGAGGGTAGCCCTGGGAATAACCGTGATGATTAGAGAGGGCAGCACCGAGCGCAACGTAGAAAAGCTGGTTAAAGGTGTGGTGGACAACCAACTAAACACCGAGTATCTGATTTTCTGTACCGACGACAAGCATGCCAACGATATCAGTAAAGAGGGGCATATCAACTACAACGTTAATAAGGCCATCACCCTTGGGCTAAACCCGATCAAAGCGATTAAAATTGCTACTCTCAACTGCGCCAGGCATTTTCGCATGGATCATATGCTGGGATCAATCACCCCCGGCAGACTGGCAGATATCATTCTGACCAAAGAACTGGATAACATTCAACCCACAGCTGTATTTAAAGAAGGAAACCTAGTTAGTGAAGCAGGCAAATTACTGCAAAATGTACCTTTAGACAGTTATCCGGAGTTTTTAAATAATACTGTCATACTGTCGCCTGATTTTAATCCTCAACAATTTGTAGTTCACTATCAGGGAACGGAATGTAAGGTTAAAACAATAAACATTTACACCGATCAAATAATTAATTACGCCACCGAAGAAGTACTACCGGTGCAAAATAACTGTGTGGTTCCAGACCCAACAAGGGATATTTTAAAGCTGGCAGTGGTGGAACGCTATGGCAAAAATGGTGATGTTGGGGTTGCTTTCGTCAAAGGTTTTGGCTTAAAGCAAGGTGCGCTGGCCATATCGGTATCCCATGATCACCATAACATCGTCACAGTGGGTTGCAACGATCAAGATATGTATGCGGCCGCTAAAGAGATAGAAAAACACGGTGGTGGATTGGTTGTGGCCAACCAAGGACAAGTGGTGGATGTATTCCCATTACCCATTGCCGGCTTAATGAGCAACTTATCAGCCGAAGAGGTGTTAGCCATCATGGAACGCCTAAATGGTGAAGCTAAGGCTTTAGGCTGTGAACTGCCGGCACCGTTTATGACGTTATCCTTTATCTCACTGCCCACAGTGCCGGAATTGGGCCTAACAGATAAGGGTTTGATAGATGTGCGGGGACATAAAGTAATTCCTCTGATAGTGGAATAGGGGGAGATGACATGAAGGAGATAGTGGGCACATCTATAAATCGTGTTGACGGTTGGGATAAGGCCACCGGTAAGTTGAAATACCCCAGTGATATTTATTTGCCAGACATGCTTTATTTAAAGTTGGTGCGGGCGGAGTGCCCCCATGGAATCATTAAAGCTATAGATACCACCGCTGCCCAGGAGATTGATGGCGTTTACGTTTTTACAGCGGTAGACGTTAAAAAGAACCGCTTTGGTAATATCATCAAAGATCAACCAGTATTTTGCCATCAAGTGGTGCGGTTTTATGGCGAACCGGTGGCCATGGTGGCGGCACCAACTAAAGAGTTGGCAGAAGCCGTTGCTAAAAAAATTAAGATTGATTACCAATCATTACCGCTGGTGCATGATCCCGAAGAGGCGCTAAATGAAAACGCAATAAAACTCCACCCCGATGGCAATTTGCTGCAACAGATAAATTATGAGAAGGCAGACATTGCTAAAGGGTTTGCAGATTCAGCACTGGTTTTATCCGATACCTTTACAGTGCCGATGGTGGACCATGCCTATATGGAACCGGAAGCGGGGGTTTCCTATATAGATGATAATGGCAAACTGACTGTGTTAGCTGGCACTCAAAACCCCTTTCACGACCGGCGGGAGATTTGTGAAACCCTGGACATTCCTTTGGAGCGGGTTACTGTAAAGGCTTTACTAACCGGTGGTGGATTTGGTGGCAAGGATGGCGTCACCGTGCAGATATATCTTGCTTTGGCAACGCTGTTAACCGGACGCCCGGCTAAATTAACCTTTAGTCGTGAAGAATCGTTAATTACTTCATATAAACGTCACCCAGCAAAGGTTAAGGTAAAAATGGGTTTTGCACCGGATGGCAAGATAAAAGCCTTTGCCGGCACAGTGTATTTTGATACCGGTGCCTATGCAGCGCTGGGTCCGGCGGTGTTGGGTTTGGGAATTGAACATTTCCACGGGCCATACCAAATTGAAAACGTAAAGTTGGATGGCTATTTGGTATATACCAACAAACCCCCAGCCAGTGCCATGCGAGGTTTTGGGGCGCCCCAGGTACTGTTTGCCACCGAAAGTTTGATAAACCGGGCCGCAAAGCAACTGGGTATCGATCCGATAGATATCAGGTTAAAGAACGCGTTGGAAGTGGGTGCAGAGGGGCCCTTTGGCCAAACCATGGAGCATTCGGTGGGGCTCAAGGAAGCCTTGAAGATGGCCAAAAAGTCATCCCTTTGGCAAGAAAAAAGCAATAACAGCGACCCATGTGTGGCCTACGGCATGGCAGCGGGCTTTTTAAGTTGCGGCATGGGCGCCGGCATACCGGATAACGCCAAAGTGGAAATTGAAAAGAAAAATGACCAATACATAGTTAAGGTGGGCACGGTGGAAATTGGTCAAGGTAATTTGACCGGTTTTACCCAAATTGCTGCCCAAGCGTTGGGAGTTACCATCGACAAAATTAAAATTGTTTCAGCCGATACCGATAACACCTATGATTGTGGCTCCACCGCTGCTTCCAGATCTACTTACATAACAGGCAATGCCATCATTGAAGCAGCCAAAGATTTAACAACAAAGGGTGGCCATGTTGGCACCGGTCAAGCCACTTTTCCCGAATCCTCCAGAAAGGATATCGGCATTGGATTGCCCCACGTTATGTACACTTTTTTGGTTAACTTGGTTAAGCTGCGCCTTAATCCCTTAACCGGGGAAATTAAGCTGCTAGATATGGTGGCAGTTACCGAAGCAGGTAAAATAATTAACCCTTGCTCACTGGCCGGGCAGATCCAAGGTGGAGTAGTGCAAGGCATTGGCTATGCTTTAATGGAAAACATGGTTTTTGATCAGGGTGTTTTGAGACAGAAGGATTTTAGCACTTACCTACTGCCAACGGCAAAGGATGTATGTGACATAAAAAGCCTAACGGTGGATGCCTACGAGCATACCGGGCCCTTTGGAGCTAAGGGCGCGGCAGAGGTGGGAACAGTGGCGGTAACTCCGGCGATAACTGGTTGTTTAACTGATAAGTGGGATCTGGTTATCAACCAACTGCCTATTTCCAGAGAGGAAATTGTAAACCAGTTACAAAAAAGCGGGGTGATTAATCAGTACATTAGCTGATGGTAGTGGCAATAATTCTATAACTAAAATAAGAGGAGAAATGATTAAATGAAAAAATCCATTTGGGTATTAATCGCTTTAGTGATTATGGTTGGTGCCATCGCCGTTGGTTGTGGCGGCCAAGATGCTTCCACCGGCGGCGAAACCTCCGGAGAAGAAAAGCTAAAGGTAGCGCTACTGCTACCAGGAAAAGTTGACGATGTTTCCTTTAACCAAGCCATGTATGAAGGCATGAAGGCAGTAGAGGAAGAACTGGGCGATCAAATTGAAGTCAATTATGTAGAGGAAGTATATGAAGTGGCAGACATTGAACCGGCACTGCGGGACTTTGCCTCTGAGGGTTACGACTTGATCTTTGGCCATGGCTTCCAGTTCATGGAGCCAATTATTAAAGTGGCAACGGAGTTTCCCGATGTGAATTTTGCCCTTGGTACAGGCTACAAAACTCTGCCCAACACTTGCGTTTACGACATTAAGTTAGAAGAGGGCGGCTACTTAATGGGTACCATCGCCGGCATGATGACAGAAACTAACAAAATTGGTGTTGTGGGCGGTGCTGATGTGGTAGAGATTTACCGTGGCCATGAAGCATTTAAGTATGCTGCTAAACAAGTGAATGCAGATTTGGAAATTCAAGAATTATATACTGGCGACTGGCGTGACATTGCCAAGGCAAAAGAGGGCGCCATTTCGATGTACGATTCTGGTGTGGACATCATTTGGCACTCCGGTGATGGCATCGGTCTTGGCGTAGTGGATGCCGGTAAAGAAAAGGGTAAAACTGTTTTAGGTAACGTAGCGGATCAAGAAGTGCTGGCCCCAGATGCAGTGTTGAGCGGTGTGGTTTATAATTTTGCTCCTATCATTAAAAACATTATCGAAGACGTGCAAAAAGACAATTATACCAACAGAGAAGATAAGTTTTACTGGTTGACAGTAGAAAACGAAGGTATTAACATAGCACCTTTCTATGAGCAGGATGCCGATGTACCCCAAGAGGTAAAGGACAAGCTGGCAGAGGTGGAGGAAGCCCTGGCAGCAGGTACTGTGGAAATGCCTCACTTTGATAAATAATGTTAAATTAAGGCCCGATTTTTATCGGGCCCGCACATTTTAAGGAGCTGTAGGTATGACAGATGCAGTTGTTACTTTAAAAGATATTACCAAAACCTTTGGCACTAACATTGCTAATGAAAATGTGACTTTAAACCTTAAAAAAGGCTCAATTCACGGGTTGCTGGGCGAAAATGGTGCCGGTAAAACAACGTTAATGAACGTGCTCTACGGTTTGTACAAACCCACCGCCGGCGAAATATTTGTAAAGGGTAAAAAAGTAGAAATAGATAATCCGTCCCAAGCGTTAGAACTTGGCATTGGTATGGTGCACCAGCACTTTATGCTGGTGAAGAATTTTACTGTGATAGAAAACATAGTTTTGGGGCCGGAAACCCGGAAATTAAGTATGCTGGATTTAGATTCGGCCACCAAGAAGATAGAGGATTTGTGTGAAAAATATAAAATCAAGATTGAACCCACCGCCAAGATTTCTCAGCTTTCGGTGGGAGAACAACAGCGGGTGGAGATTTTATCGGCAATTTATAGCGGGGCCGATATCCTGATTTTAGACGAGCCCACCGCAGTTTTAACTCCCCAGGAGGTGCAGGATCTGTTTCAAATACTGCGCCTAATGCGGGATAGTGGTAAATCAGTTATTTTTATCACCCATAAATTGGAGGAGATTCTCGAAATAGGGGATGAGATATCAGTTTTAAGAGACGGCAAATTAGTTGATACCGTGCAAGCTAAAGAAACCACCAAACAACAGCTAACTAATATGATGGTTGGCCGGGAAGTGCTATTTCAATTTTCCAAGGCAGAGGTTAAATCGGATAGAACAATCCTTAAAATTGAAAATTTACAGGCCAATAATGACAAAGGTTTACCGGCTTTGCAAGGTATTGATTTAGAGATAAATAATTACGAAATTCTCGGTATAGCCGGTGTGGACGGCAACGGTCAAAAGGAATTATGCGAAGTAATAACGGGTATCAGACCTGCAACCAAAGGCTCTATTTGGGTTTCTGAACAGTCAATGACAGGTAAAAATCCCAAGGAGTTCATTCAAAGCGGCGTTGCCCACATACCGGAAGATAGGCATAAAACCGGACTGGTGATGAATTTTAGTGTAATGAAAAATTGTATCCTTAAAGAATTTGATACTGGTAAGTTTTCAAAGGGCGGCTTTTTAAACTTTAAAGCCATTAAGGAAACCGCAGAGAAAATTGTTGCAGATTATAGCGTAAAAACCAGCTCCATTGATGCCAAGGTAAGGGAACTTTCTGGCGGTAATCAGCAAAAAATTATTTTAGGCAGAGAGATTAATTGTGCCCCTAAGGTGTTAATAGCAAACCAACCCACCCGGGGGCTTGATATTGGGGCAACGGAGTATGTTCGTCAGCGACTGATTGATCAAAAGGAGCAGGGGGTAGCAGTACTGTTGATCTCTGCTGATTTGGAAGAACTGATGCAAATTTCTGACCGCATTGCAGTTATATATGAAGGAAAAATCATGGGTATATTGGGACGAGATGAAATAGATATTGAAAACATAGGACTGATGATGGCCGGCGTAAAAGGAGGAGCAGCAAGTGAAAAAGATATTGCAGAATAGTATTAAAGGCATTGTTTCTCCTCTGGTGGCCGTGTTGTTGGCGTTTTTGGTGGGGGCGCTGCTGATGAAGGCAGCAGGTAATAACCCCATTGCAGCCTATGCCAGTCTTTTTAAAGGGGCCTTTGGCTCCAACCATCGCATTGCCGAAACGGTAGTGAGGGCAATACCGCTAATAATTTTAGCTTTAGGCATCTCCATTGCTTTTAAAGCGCAACTTTGGAATATCGGGGGCGATGGGCAATTCACCGTGGGGGCAATATTTGCTGTGTTTGTGGCCCTTACATTCCCCCTTTCCAATGCGATGTTATTGCCGCTCACCCTGATTGCCGCCTTTATCGGTGGGGCATGCTGGGGTGGCATAGCCGGTTTCTTTAAGGCTAAATTTAATGCCAATGAAGTAATTACTACGCTAATGCTAAACTATATTGCTCTTTATTTACTTGAATGGTTGGTTAAAGGGCCAATGATGGACCCCAAAGGGCATGGTTTTCCCCAAACAGAACTGATCAACGAAGGTTTAAGGTTACCGATACTGCTAGAGGGAACCAGGTTACATATGGGCTTATTTGTGGCCCTAGTGCTGGTGATGGGGGTCTATATGTTTTGGAGAACAACGCTGGGCTTTAAAACAGAAGTTGTGGGTCAAAGCCGCGAAGTGGCCCGGTACAGTGGGATAAAAGTAAATAAAATAATTATTATCACCATGTTTATTTCTGCAGGTTTAGCGGGATTGGCAGGGTGGACCGAGGTCTTTGGCGTTCATTATCGCTTATTGGAAAATGTCTCTGGGGGATTTGGCAATTTGGCGATAGTGGTGGCGCTGCTGGCAAATTTAAACCCCTGGGGGATAGTTGTTTCCGGGTTCTTTTTTGCGGCATTGGTTACCGGTGGTAATACTATGCAGCGCATGGAGGGCGTACCCTTTGCCTTAGTGGATGTTATTTTAGGGTTGACCATTATTTTTGTTATCAGCCGAGTTGTTTACAGGAGATGGAGGGATAAGCAGTGCTAGAACAAATATTGACAACAGGGTTCTTGGTAAGCTTGTTAGCAGGCGCGGTAAGAATGAGCGTGCCAATTCTTCTGCCAGCAATCGGCGAGATATTTACCCAACGGGCCGGGATTCTCAACCTAGGTTTAGAAGGCATAATGCTAATGGGGGCGCTGGGCGGCTTTGTGGGCGCATTTTTTACAGGCAGCCTTTGGATTGGTGTAGCGCTGGCGGTGGTTGTGGGTATGTTGTTTTCAGTTATCATGGCTGTTTTAAGTGTGACCATTAGGGCAGACCAGGTAATTGCCGGTGTGGCGCTAACTATATTGGGGACTGGTTTATCCACTTTCTTATTTAGAGTAATTTTTGGCATTCAAAAGTTGCCCCCTGCAATTGAGCCCTTTGAGGCCATATCAATACCCGTATTATCTAACATTCCTATCTTGGGGCCGGTGTTGTTCCAGCATAATATTTTAGTTTACCTTACCTTTATCTTGGTGGTGCTTAGCGCCATTGTCCTGAAGAGAACAACCTTTGGCCTTAAAGTGCGGGCGGTGGGGGAACATCCCCAGGCTGCCGACTCTAAAGGCATTAATGTTTATTTAATACGTTATATTTGTGTGGTTATCGGCGGAGCCTTTGCCGGTTTAGGCGGAGCATTTCTTTCCATTGGCTACATGAATACTTTTTTAGACCAAATGAGCGCCGGCAGAGGTTTTATTGCAGTGGCGGTGGTGATATTTGCCAGATGGAATCCCTATCGGGCGGTTGGCGGAGCCTTTGTGTTTGGTTTAGCCAGTGCGTTACAACTGAGATTACAGGCATTGGGCGTACCGATACCGCACCAGTTTTTATTGGCACTCCCTTATGTTTTAACCATCTTGGTGTTAATCAGTGTTTCTAAAAAGGCGGACTTTCCCAGTGCATTTACGTTACCCTATAACAGAGGTGAACGTTAGTGCGAAAAGGGCTAATTATATTAAGCGTCACCATAGCAATGGTGCTAGTGGTTAGCGTATTTAGTAACGCACGCCCAAAACCAATGACAGAGGAGAACGCAATCAAGCAGGTGGAAGGCTTTATTCAAGCGGTAAATGATAATAATCCTGCTGAAGTTTATAAATACTTGTCCCCTGATATTAAAGAGTTAATTGATCAGCAGGGTTTTGAGCGGAACTTTGCCAAAGAACGGTCGTATCCGTACCTCACGCCTTTATTTCTGTATTTGGATAAGCTGGAACTCAGTGAAGATAAACAGTCCGGCACTGTAGAGTGCATAGTGGCAGCCAGACTGCCGGGGCAACGGATGAACTTTACAGTTGTTTATGTTAAAGATAACTACTATCTGGTTGCCTTCCGAGATATTGCAGACGGAAGTTTTATAGAGAAATTTGATAAATTGTAGCAATGGGAGGTGTTCGCAGTGAAAAGGGATTATCAACTGCGGGTTAATGGCAAAGAGGTAACGGTTAATGTGTCTGCTACCACCACATTAATTGAAATACTAAGAGACCACCTGCAGCTAACGGGAACTAAAGAGGGATGCGGTAAGGGTGAATGCGGTGCTTGTACCGTGCTATTAAACGGCGAACCGGTTAATTCCTGTTTGGTATTGGCAGCCCAGGCAGATGGCCAAGATGTTATTACTATAGAAGGTTTAGAATCCGACAGAAAAGCCAATAAATTGCAGCAAGCTTTTGTAGATGTGGGTGCTGTCCAATGTGGTTACTGTACGCCGGGAATGATTATATCTTCTAAAGCGCTATTGGATAAAAATCCACAACCCTCCAGAGAAATAATTAGAGAAGCACTATCCGGCAATATATGCCGCTGCACAGGTTACACCAAGATTATTGATGCGGTGGAAAAGGCTTCAGTAAAGGCTTTAAAGGAGGAGTAGGTGTGAATATATATTCTGCTAAAAGCATTGCTGAGGTAACAAACTTCCTGCAAAGCTACGGAGGTGAGTCGCTGATCTTAGCCGGTGGCACCGATGTGGTGATGAAGTATAAGAACGGGTTACTAAAAAAAAGAGAAGTATGTAATACCTATGGCATTAGGGATTTAAGGTATATTAAAGAAACCGCAGATTCTCTGGCAATTGGCCCCCTAACAACCCACCATGATCTGGCGGAATCTAAGCTAGTACATAAATATGCCCCACCACTGGCCCAAGCCGCTGTTTCTGTGGGGTCGCCCCAAATCAGAAACCGTGGCACCATCGGCGGCAATATCGGCACCGCATCGCCGGCGGGGGACACGCTACCGGCGCTAATGGTGTTGGGGGCAGATATCAAGTTGCTTAGTTCCACCGGTGAAAGAACTGTCAACATCAGAGACTGCTTCACCGGCCCAGGTAAAACGGTAATAAAACCGGATGAACTTATTTTTGAAATTAACATCCCCAAACTGGTGGAGGGGGAGCAATCATTCTTTACCAAACTGGGTGCCCGCAGCGCCCTGGCCATTTCAATAGCCAGTGCCGCAGCGAAAGTCAGGCTGGAAAGAGGTGTGTTTACCAGCGTAGAGGTTTCATTAGGTTCGCTAGCCCCAACGGTGTTGTACCAGAGATTAACAATGCTAGAAGGGGAAAGGTTGCCGAATAAAGAACTTTGGCATAGGTTACAGTTTATTAAAGACCAGGTTAGCCCCATCAGTGATGTTAGGGCCAGCGCTGAATACAGAAAACAAATGGCAGTGGCTTTACTATTTGAGGGACTAAAGGATTTGTAACTGATTGCCTATTTTAAAAAGGAGGGTTTCGTATAAACTGGCACCCGTGTCAAGGACAATATAAAAAAAGAGATTAAGCAACTAAGAGATGATTCCTATATTGAATAGGGGTCATCTTTTGAGAATGTAAAGAGTTTCGTGTAAATGGTTAAACTTACCAACAAGGGAGGATGATCATTTTATGCGAAACTCTTCTTCATTAGCGAAGGAACTGGCGAAAGGCTGCCGCTCAGTTGAGGAAATTCAA